>CAYUVM010000168.1:0-8324 GCA_964447935.1 uncultured Cytophagia bacterium
TAGTTGACCAGCTCAAACCCGCTTGCGCACCTTCGAGAATCAGCATCTCAAACAATTGCCGCTCATCATGCACGGGCACGCCCCATTCTTTATCATGATATTCAACATAAAGTGGATCATTTCCGCACCACTCACAACGCTGTTTCATATGATTCCTTCGGTGGCTCGTGTAACGTTTAACGTGTATCGGTTTAAAAATGGAGCGCAAACTTTAGTTTGCAAAACTCAGTTTCTCATCGCTATATTTTTATAAATCCGGACGATTCGCAAAATCCGCATACCAAAATCATCCGTTCGCCAGAAATTTATCCAACCGTTTCTTCTGCCGCAGATGATGCCGGAAGTGCATTTCAATCAAACGATACCATTCCTCGGCATTGAGCATGCCCAGCGCCGGGTGTTTCCATTTTTGCAACGGCGGGGCATGATCGATTTGCGGCGCGAGGGCTCGCATCGTTTCGATCAGCCGGAGCAAGCCCTCACGCATTTCTGCACGGCTCTGCGGTGGCTTTGGTGTATAATCCTCAGAAGGCGGTACGTGAATTTTGGCCGGTGGAAAGCTTCCGAGCAAGAAAACGATTCTGCCAGGCACCGTTTTGCCGCCTTCGACAATTTCGCCGCGATGTTCCAGGCATTTCCGGCAGGCGCGTAAATGAAAGCGCTCGGTGCCCACCACGAGATGAAAATAAACCTGTCCGATTGACCACTGGCCCTCGGGCTGCCGCGCAAATTGTTCTTCCGTGTAATCATTCAAAGAGACCAGCCAAAACCGCGCGGTTTTTTCAAATTGATAAAAAAGCGCATGGCCGCGCGTAACGAGACGCGCTTTTTCTTCGTCGCTATACTTCGACATCGCGCCCTGATAGCGGTGCTCGTTGATCGCCTCACGCCACGGCTCCAACGTGAGGCTACCCGGCTTACGGTTGGAAGGTTCAGAGCTCATACGCGCTACTAAAATAATTTAAGTTTTAACGCGATTTTTCTTGATCGCCGCCAAAAGCTTCGGCGGAATCGGCCGGCACGCGCAATGTTTTGCATGTTGCAAATGCCATTGACGGCGTTCGTCGACCGAAGGATTTTTCGGCATCCGTTTTTTTTCATGCCATTCTTTGTTCAATTTGGGTTTCATCAAACAACCTCATACTCGCTCTGAACGAGGCCGCTGGCATACTGGCGCGTCGCGACGGGCTTGAGAGCAATGTCGCGCGGTAGCGGGCCAAAGAGTGGGATTCCATCGCCGATGAGCACGGGAACGCGTGTGATAATAAGACGCTGAATGAGTCCGGCCCGTAAAAAACGCTGAATGGTGATTCCGCCATCAACGTAAACATGTTGGAAGCCGCGCGCGGCAAGCTGCGAAAAAATTTCGCCCGGCTCCCCGGACAGATGCTCCACCACGGCTCCCGGAGGCGCCGGAGCAAGCGTGCGCGTACTGAGCACGAAAACGGGTTTCGCGCCATAAGGCCACGCGTCAAAGGCCAGAACCGTTTCAAAGGTCTTGCGCCCGATGACCAGTGCATCCACCGTGGCAATAAACTCATCGTAGCCATGGGCTTCGCCGCCGCTGGATGGCAGCCAATCGAGGTCACCATTAGCACGAGCAATGAAGCCGTCAACGCTAATGCCGATAAAGACTGAAGCCTTCATTACCAAGTCCTTTCGTTGTCGCTTAACGGTTTTCTGTTCGACGCTTAAAATTTATTTGCCGCACTTCCAATTTATTGCCATTCACCATCACGCTCAGACCATATGTTCCCTCCACACGCGGCTGCGAGTTCTTGTCGACAAAATGAATTTTCCTGCTGATATTTTTCGTTTCTCCCGCTGGGATTTTTCCTTTCCAAATCTGATACGTGCTTTTGCGCCGCGCTTTGCCTTTACCTGGCTCATCCATGTTCAACAGCACCACCACGCCGGCCTCGGTTGTAGCCAAGTTAACGATTTCCAGATCACAAGGCAAGAGTTGATTAATCTTGAGACGGCGCGGCGTGTTGTCTTGCCACGTCACGCGTAAATTCGAATTCGTTCCATAACCTAAAAGCTTCAACGCCGCAGGATGGCCTTCTTCAATTAGCGTCCTCAAGGCCCGTGCGAGAATCCAGTGCCGTTGTTTCGTGGCCTCTGACGTGTTCCATTCTCTCGTCCATTCCAAAATAATTTCAGGGTTATCTTTGGAAATGTCGTTGAGATTGTTCGCCACCGATTTTTGCACATAATCCGAGTTATCATCCAACAACGGCGCAAGAATTTTTTTCAATGGCGCGGGGTCTTCCTTTAGCTCATTGATATGCGCCAGCATCACGCCGCGCGGGCGTAACCCTTCCGTCACCACGCGCCGCACCGCTGGATCGTTGTCGCGAATCCAATCTTGCACCAAAGGCAAAATATTCGCGACGCCGTGTTGAATCACGAGATTGTGCAGAATCGTCGCCGAGGCCTCGCGCGGCCAGGTGCCTTCCAGGGCGCCGGTGAAGCGGAGCCAGTCGAGCTGCCGTTTCACATCACCGCCATAAAGCAACGGCGCGACAAACGCCGCAAGCGCCCGAATTTTTTCCACGGTAGATTTGGACAAGGCGGTAATGAGGGCCGCACCGTTGTTTTGCGCGCTCGACAACTCAAATGCGATTTGTGCCATCATGCGAACTTGCTCAAGCATGCCCGCTGCAAAAAAGCCGCGTTTTTCCAACTCAGCGCGCAAATCCGTTTTAGCGCGCAATAAAGAATGTTGAATGAGAACATTTTGTAGAGCAGCAATATTATTGCGCGCCGGGGTTTCTTTCGGGACGCCTTCGCCTTTTTTCGGCTTGCGAGTTTCCATGTCTGATGTTTTTTCGGCAGCGGTTTCAAAATATGGACTATAATTTTCAAAATGCTCCCACGAATTACGCCGTTTTCCAGCGTTCCAACTTCGGAATGCCTTTGGTGAAAAAGCCGGCGATGAACCCCGGAAAGCCCATTTCTTTCAGTTTGTTTTTGACCAGCACCTGCATTTCACCCACAGTCATATTCGGCGCGGTGAATTTTCCTTCTTGGTAACAATAGCTGCAATAGCGCAAGCTCTTGGCACCGCCGGTTTCCGTGCCGCCGCCTTTGGGGTCTTTGCTCATGGGCATGCCACAGCTTTGGCAATTTTTGTAAGTTGACTGCATAATTTCCTCCTTCACACCTAATTTAGTTTTACAGCGTTTCTGCCGCTTTGATGACTTTCTTAACGCGCAGCAGTTGTGACAGCTTCAAGTCAACGAGGCGTTTATTTAGGATCTCCAGCAGCATTTTTTTATTCTCTGCATTCACCGCGATCAAAATCTTCTCGGCATAGTGCGGAATATCTTTGGGCCGGCAGGAAGCGAGATATTTTAATAAAAAAGGCACTAGCTGCTTTTGATATGCCGCTTTTTTTGACGCGACGATTGCCAAAGTTTTTATGCCGTTGTCGAGAGTGATCACCGAACCACTCGCCATCGCTTGCTTGATTTCTTGCACTCGAGAAAATATCCCCTCAGCTCTAATCTCCGCTAAAGTTGACAAAGCGATCATGCTTCCCCACACCAAACGATTATTTTTGCTTTGCAACAGTTTAAGAAAATCGCCGGCGTAATTCGCAATTAGCTTCGGTTGCAGGAAGCCGATTTCGTACAGCACTTTTAAACAATCGCTTTGCACCGAGGGATTCTCGTGCCACAAATTTTCGGCAATCTTCCGAATGCCTTTGCGATCGCTTGCGGCTGCCAACTGCCGCGCCAACGCTTGATTCGGAATTTCATCGCGGCGGTTTTTAAAGTAAGCGATTCGTTGAAGAACCGGCATGCTATTTTCTCTCAACATATTTCTGGCCCTCAACGGGATACCCTTGCGAACGAATCCCGTTACCTCTTCGCTCAGGTATAGATGGGCAGGTTTTTGAGCGCTGCTCAACGCTTTAGCGAATACTGCCCATCCATAAAAGGAAACCATTGTTTGCCGTCCGGCGAAACTTCCATGAGAAATTTGTAATGCCCTTTTGTGCCGAAGTCGAACGACGCACGGTTGTGGCCTTGCGGCGATTGGCTCGCTACGGTCAACACCTCGCCGGTCCAATTGCCGCGAAATACGCTCGGGGGAAAACCCAGCGAATCAAACCAGTGCATTTCATAACATTGCTGCATCGCCTCCCAGCGAAAAACGCCGTGGCCGCGGAAAACGACGGCGCCGTTTTTCTCCTGTTCATATTCCTGCACGACGGCAAAACCGTTAAGCGCCAAACGATTTTCGATGCGCGCCGTCACTATGCCGCCTTGGGGGTCAAATGGGGATGGATGAATTTTCTCTTCGCCAATCCAGTGGCCGACGAGTTTATCGAGCCGGCGATGGGCGTTGGTTAGTTTCGGCATTTCCATTGTGCGATTCCTTTCGTCATTAAATATTATTCACGTAAAGTTCTTGTACCGTGATACGTGAAACGTGTTTGGATTTGGAAGGTCGTAACACGTTTCACGTTACCTACATTACATCGGCTCATCCGCGCTCGGGCCGTAAATCTGTGGCACCGTCGAACCCATCGGGCGCAAATAAGTGGAGAGCTGGCCGCGATGGTGAATTTGATCGAACAAAAATCCCCAGCCAAACTCGTAGCCGGTATCGCGCATCACTTCCTGGCCTTGATAGAGAAACGGAATGGCCTTTTCCCATGCGGCTTGATCGAACTTGTGCAGCCGTTTTGTCAGATCGTTGTGCCAGCGATCATACGCCTCGAGAATTTCTTTCATGGTCGCCGGCGCCGGCATATCCGCCCACTCAAGTTTGCCGCTTTCCAAGCCGTCAACGAGTATCTTCTCCTCCAACACAATAAGCCACGCAATCTCGCGTGCGTTGCGCGATTTGGGATCGGGTTTGTAATCCGATTTTTCCTGCGGAATACGCGCCAGAACTTTGCGCGTTGCCGGAGCTTCTTTTTCCCAAAATTTTAGGAAAAGCGCTTTTTGATCCATCGTTATGTTCCTTTCTGTTTTGGTTAGACGTGAATGTTTTATAAAAATAATTTGCGCCTAAATGAAAATTCTAATTCTTTTTTACCCGATAGGTCAGCAAAACGCAACCATTCTTAAAGGGCTTGCACTCCAGCAAGTCCAGATTGATCTGGTGTTGCATTTCATGAAAAAGCGGAATGCCGGAACCGAGCAACACCGGGTGAATGTTGAAACCGATTTCGTCAATCAGGTCGGCCTCGAAAAGTGTTTTGGCAAAATTGCCGCCGCCCATGACACAAATGTCTTTGCCGGTTTGGTTTTTCAAGCTTTTGACAAAATCAGCAGCATTTTCAGAAACGATTTCAATATTGGGGTCGACGCCTTGCTTTAAGGTCCGCGAAAAGACGTAGCTTTTTATGCCGGCATAAGAATTCGTGTTGCCTTTGCTGTTACGCAGGGCAACTTCATACGTTTTCCGGCCCATCAAAACCGTATCGACGGTTTGCCAATACTCAGCCATAACGGTTCCCGCCTCTTTGCACCACAACAGCCAATCAACGGCATCGTCTTTGCGGGCGATGTAGTTGTCAAGGCTATTCGCGCCGCCAAAGGTTACTTTTCGCATCGGGCTTTTTTCCTATTTAAAATGGACGCTAATTGTATGGATTACCCCACCAAGATACGCACGCGTTATGACAACCCTATGTCAGTAGCCGAATTGATCTGTTTGAGTTTTTACGAGTTAATCAAAGCCCCCAAAAGCTCCATGCAACTCTTTTCGGTTTTCTTATCCACATCCTGCGCAAAATCCCAAACAGTCATGGACACTGCTACAATACTTCGAGTTTGAGCCAGCGTTTGCAGCACCGTACACAGCTTCTTGAGCGACGGCCCGTGGGGCGCGCGATACAGCATAGCCGGCGCTTCTAATGGATCGATCACATCAACATCAAGGTGAACGTAAAGCGCTGCGGCTGTAATCTGCTGCGACAAGGTTTCAATATTTCTAACATAACGGACACCGGAAGTCTGTACGGCTTTGCTTTCTTCCGGATCCAGGTCGCGGGCATCGGCCAAAATCACCTCGGTTTCTGGCAACGGCGTCAGGCCGGCGGCGCGCCCTAAAGTTTGGTCACCGCGCCCGACGATCATAGCCAAGGGCATTCCGCCAATAAAGCCGCTCGGGCTGGTTTCGTAGGTGTTGAAATCGCCGTGCGCATCAAGCCACAAGAGTTGGGGATGGATGCCGGCGCGTTGCAATCCCGCAAGGACGCCGATCGCTGTACAACAATCGCCGGCAAGGCTTACCGGACGCGCGCCGTGTTCACATGTCGAAGCCACGAATTGTGCGATACCGGCACTGATCTTGGACATACGGCTAAAACGATCATCGCTTTCGAAGAGAGGTTTGTTGACGAACCAATCTGGGTGCGCGAAATGCTCGAGGGATGGCAAATCATTATCAATAAAGAACGGCGAGACGATGAAACGATTTTGCATATCAAGCCTCTTGGACGTGATTTCTTTGTTGGTCAGAATAGAGCCATTTCTTTAAATAATTCAAAAAGAGCTAAAAAGCAAGCTTGATGATTTCTTACAGATGCTTTTACAGTTCCGCGATCATTTTGTTTCAATCGATTTCGCAAAATGTGGCGGATCGTCGGCGAAAAGATCAAGCTTGTCGCCCACTTCTTCATCATCCGCGCCCTTCTTTGCAGCCTTTGTTCGATGTAAAAGTTGGAAAACTAAAATCTCCATATTGCTGTAGATTCAAGATACTAATGGATTGTGACAACCCTATGTCAGCAACAACACCTTATTTTAAAAAGAACTTGATTCCCTCGCCGCTCAGTAGCATAATATTTGTACAGTTTTTTATTCACTCATCCCATACCGTGGAGTTTTGCTTATGCTGTCAAATCATATTAAAAAAGCTCTGTTTTTTTTGCCAATTATCGTGCTGGCCTTTGGGCTATTCTTTAGATACGGCTCGACACGTATCGACTTTGCCAATTCCGATACAGCAGCCACTCAACTCACTGATTTGCCACAGTTCGAGCTTTTGCGCCAAACCTTTGAACGTGATAGCGGCTACGTGCGCTTCATCACGCAACTTTCGCCAACCTGAATGGAATGCCGTCGGGGGTTCTCCGATGTGCAAAAGGTTTTAAAAAGCGTCGCCGATGAACGATTGAAGGCCTATATTATTTGGTTGCCGGTGTTGTCCAGTGACAACCGAAACTGGGCAGTGGAGCGAGTGAAGGAGTTTACGGATGCGCGTGTGCGCTATTTCTGGGATGGTGAAAAACTAACGGGGAAAATTTGGCGGCGCGTGCTGGCGCTCGAAGCGCCGTTGGCGTGGGACACTTATTTTTTGTACAATCACCGCGCCCACTGGACGGCCGAACCAACACCGCCGGACTTTTGGATGCATCAACTCAACGCCGAAAAAAAGCGCCGTGATATTTTTCTCGATGTGCCAAGGTTTGAACGCAAAATGCGGGAATTGCTCGAACAAATCGAATAACTGATTAGTTTCTGCCAACGGTATCTGCAAGTCGCGATGAAAAAATTTTATCTGCAGATAAGAAATTCCGTTTCGGGCGAGCCGGTGCTATAAAATTTGCAGATTCCCAAATTTGATCAAAATTTTCTTGACGCCCACTTTTTCAAAATCGATGGTGAGTTTGGTGTTTTCGCCGCGGCCTTCTATGGCGCGAATTTCGCCGAGGCCGAATTGCGGATGTTTGACCATCTTGCCAATTTGCAGGCGCTCGCCGTCTTGCGATTCGTTTTCGTAGTCCGGCACGCTGTCCACGTGTTCGTGGCGGCGCGTCCGCGCTTCAAAACCATCTTCGATGTCGAGCGGACGATGGCGGCGCACTTCTTCATGCTGCACGAACTTCTCATCCAGCTCATTTAAAAATCGCGAAGGCAAGCAGCTTTTCGTTTCGTTGCCAAAGCGATTGCGCCACATCGCATAAGAAAGAAAGAGTTTCTCTTTGGCGCGTGTGGTGCCCACATAAAACAGGCGCCGCTCTTCTTCCATATCCGCATCGGCGGAACCCTCACGAATCAATGGAAACAAACCTTCTTCCAATCCGGCGATAAAAACGATAGGAAATTCCAGACCTTTCGCACTGTGCAGCGTCATCAGCGTCACCGCATTGCCTTTTTCATCCCAGGCGTCGAGGTCTGTAATCAATGAGACGCGCTCCAAATAGCCCTCGATCGTGGCATTGGGAACTTGTTTGGTAAATTCGTTCACCGAATTCAGCAACTCACGAATATTGTCGATGCGCTCCTGCGCGTTTTCGCTTTTCAGCAGCCGAATAATGCCAGTCGCGTCCACGAGCGCGTTCGCCCATTCCAACAGGG
>CAYUVM010000169.1:0-8294 GCA_964447935.1 uncultured Cytophagia bacterium
ATCTTTCACGAGGTTGAAGCGTGTTATTTTCCGAGCGGGATATAAAAAAAATCGCGGCAGTCTTGGGCGCCGAAGCCAAGCATCGGGGCAACAATTATCGCTTGGTGTTGGAGAACCCCGAAGCCGGGCGGCGGCTTTCTATTGAAATCTATCCGGAAGTCCACGTCGATAAAAAGAAAAAAGTATCGGGCAGTTTAGTCTCGGTGTTTACGCCGACCGCCCACCTGCAACTGCATTTTTGCACGGGCTTCGTCGTCAGTAAAATGCTCGGGGAAGTGACCTTCATTGCGGAACATCATGGCAAAATTTCCGGCTTGATCGTTGAAAAAGAAACCGGGTGTTCACTCTTCGCGAATGTCGATAACCGCGTGCTTTCCGGCGATCTCACCAGCCTCAGTCCGGAGTTGATGTCGGCCAGCATCGCGCTGTCATTGGCGGAAACGTTGCTGCCGGAAAGCAAGAAGAGCAAGAGCAAAAAGAAAAAATGAAGTGATCAGTTTCAGGGTTCAGCAACCATGCATTGATTGAATACTGATGGCCGATTGCAATGCGTGTTATCCAGCTTTATGTTGAGGAGTTCCTCGATTATCTGCGCGCGGAGAAAAACGTTGCCGCCAACACGGCGGCGTCCTATGGTTTTGACCTGCAACGTTATTTGCAATTTCTCACCGCGCAGGATATTAACCTTCCGGCACAAATTACCAGCCAGCATGTGCGTCAATTTTTAACCGAGCTTGTTCTTGCCGAATACGCCGTTACCAGCGTGGCGCGCCAGCTTTCCGCCATTCGCATGTTTCACCGTTATCTAATCGGGGAGCGCTATTGCGACAACGATCCGGCGGTGGCCACCACGTTGCCACGGCGCGCGCAAAAACTTCCACAAGTGCTCGCCATTCCCGAAATCGAATTGCTGTTGGCGCAGCCGCAGGTTGCTACCCCGCTGGGCCTGCGCGATCGGGCGATGTTGGAGTTCGGTTATGCCACGGGCGCGCGCGTTTCGGAAATTATCGGCGTCAAGCTCGATGATCTGTTTCTCGATGAACGGTTTGTGCGCATTTTCGGCAAGGGTTCCAAAGAACGCCTCGTGCCGATTGGCGAGGTGGCGATTTATTGGATGATTAAGTATCTTGAAGCCGTGCGGCCCGAGTTAGTGCGCGGCCGGGCGACGCCAAGCGTGCTTTTTCTCAATGGCCGCGGCGGCAAACTTTCGCGCATGGGATTTTGGAAAATTTTACGGCGATATTTGGATGCCGCTGAAATCAGGCAACCGGCTTCGCCGCACACCCTGCGCCATTCCTTTGCCACGCATCTGCTCGAAGGCGGCGCCGATTTACGCGCGGTGCAGGAAATGCTCGGCCACGCCAGCCTCACGACGACGCAGATTTACACCCATCTCGACCGCGCCTATTTAAAAGAAGTGCATCGGCAGTTTCATCCGCGGGAGAAAGCGTTTGCGGCGCAAGCGAAAACCATATCGAAATGAGCTATGCTAAGAGAATTTAAAGCGGTCAAGCAGTTTACCGGCGAACCCCGGCGGCGATGGTTTGAAGATGAGTATTTTGACTTGATCGTTTGGCAAAATGAAGGCGGCGAAATTATTGAATTCGAGTTGAGCTACGACAAATCCAAAAATCAGCGCGCCATTCGATGGGAAAAGTCGGCAGGAATTGCCCATTACCTTGTGGATGACGGAGACCGGCCCGGCAAGCACAAAGCAACCCCGGTGTTGTTTTCCGGCGGTTCCTTTGATTTTGAAAAGATTGCCCAATTCTTCTTGCATGCAAGCAATGGCGTGAATGAGAAAATCGTAAAACTCGTGCACGAAAAAATTTTACAATATGCCAAATGCTAAATTCACCACCGACGCGGGCATTGAAATAAAAAAATTCTACACTGCCGCCGATTTGCCGGAAGAAGCGCCGTCCGCACCCAATCCCGGCGAATTTCCTTTTACGCGCGGCATTTACGCCGATATGTACCGCAGCCGCTTCTGGACGATGCGCCAGTACAGCGGCTTTGCTTCGGCGCGCGAGACGAATGCGCGGTTTCGTTATTTGCTGTCACAGGGGCAAACCGGGCTTTCGGTCGCGTTCGATTTGCCGACGCAAATGGGTTACGACTCCGATCATTTTCTGGCGGAAGGCGAAGTCGGCAAAGTCGGCGTTGCCATTAGCAGTTTGGAAGATATGGAAGTTCTGTTCGACGGCATTCGGCTGCAAGACATCACCACTTCGATGACGATCAACGCCACCGCGCCGATTTTGCTCGCCCTTTACATTGCCCTCGCGAAAAAGCAAGGCGCGGATTTGCGCGAAATCAGCGGCACGGTGCAAAACGATATTTTGAAAGAGTACATTGCCCGCGCGACTTACATTTTTCCGCCCGCCGGCTCGATGCGTTTGGTCACGGATTTGTTCGAGTATTGCACGCAGCATGTCCCGAAATGGAATTTTATCTCGATCAGCGGCTATCACATTCGTGAAGCCGGCTCCGATGCCGTGCAAGAAGTCGCGTTCACGTTTGCCAATGCGATTGAATATGTGCGGGCCGCGGTGGAGCGCGGTTTGAATGTCGACGAATTCGGCCAACGGCTCTCTTTCTTTTTTAACAGTCACAACAATTTTTTTGAAGAAGTCGCCAAATTTCGCGCCGCGCGGAAATTGTGGGCTAAAATCATGCGCGAAAAATTTGACGCCACCAACCCGCGCGCGATGATGCTGCGCTTTCATTCGCAAACCGCAGGCAGCACGCTCACAGCGCAGCAGCCGGATAATAACGTCGTGCGCGTCGCATTGCAAGCGTTGGCGGCCGTGCTCGGCGGCACGCAATCGTTGCACACGAACTCGCGCGACGAGGCGCTGGCCTTGCCGAATGAAGACGCCGTGCGCATTGCCTTGCGAACACAGCAGATCATCGCCAATGAAAGCGGCGTCACCGCCACGGCTGATCCGTTGGCCGGCAGTTATTTTGTGGAAAACCTCACCAATGAAATTGAAAAGCGCGCGCAGGTGTATTTAGATAAAATCGAGACTCTGGGCGGGGCCTTAAAAGCGATCGAATTGGGATTCTTTCAGCGCGAGATCAGTAACCGCGCGTGGGAATATCAGCAAGCCATTGAGCGCAAAGATAAGGTCATCGTCGGCGTCAATGCTTTTCAAACGCAGGAGGAAGCCAATATGAAACTGCTGCGTGTCGATCCGGCCGTGCGCGTTGAGCAAGTGACGCGTTTGCAAAATTTGCGGAAGCGGCGCGATCCTTCTCGCGTCAACGAACGGCGCCAACAACTCGAACAAGCCGCATTCCGTCAGGAGAATTTGATGCCGCATATCATCGCCTGTGTCGAAGATTGGGTCACGCTCGGGGAAATTTCGGATTCACTGCGCAACGTTTTTGGCGTCTATCGTCCCGAAGCATGAGTCGAAAAACCGAAAAACTCTTCTGGGATCCTGAGTCACTGCAAGCTCAACTCAACACTGCCGTGCTTGGCAAGCGCTTGATCGTTTTCAATCGAATCACCTCAACGAATGATTTTCTCAAACGCCTGGCGCGGCGGGGTGCCGAAACGGGAACGCTAGTCATTGCCGATCAACAAACGGCTGGGCGAGGGCGCCGAGGCCGGCCGTGGCAATCGCCGCCGCAAGTTGGTTTGTGGTTTTCCTTTATCTTGCGCCCAGAAGTGCCGCTGGAACGCATCGGCACGCTGCCGTTGGCAATTGCCGCGGTCGTGGCCGAAGCACTCTCCGCAATTTGCGACAAAACTTTTACCGTCAAATGGCCGAACGATATTCTGTGGCAGCGCCGTAAAGTATGCGGCATTCTCTGTGAAACGCAATTTTCGCCGGCAGCAAATTCGAATCAACTGGATTACGTCATCGCCGGCATCGGCATTAATGTGAATCAACCGCCGCAGGATTTTCATCCGGACTGGCGGGAACGCGCGGTTTCCTTGCGCATGATCACCGCGCAGGAAATGGATCGGCAAAAAGTGTTGGCGGCATTGGCGCCACGCTTGGAGCAAAATTTGTTGACGAATTTGGCGCTGGCGCTTCCCGGGTTGTTAGCGCGCTGGCGGTCGCTTTGTACAGAATTGGGGAAGCCGATCCATTTGCAACAGGCGGGTGAAACGATCGCTGGAATCTTTGAGGACATTGGCGCCGGTGGAGAGTTGATTTTACGTTTGCCCAATGGCCAGCGGCATGCCTTTATGGCGGGAGAAGTTTCGATAACGAAATAGAGACTGGAATTTGCAGGTGAACCGTTTTACGCTGCACGACTTGGCATTACATAAGAGTTTTAATTAAGAATGCAAAAACTAATATTGGAAAATATTTTCTTGTTGAAAAGAATAAAAAATACTTGACATTGAATTTCAAAAACTTTACATTTGTTCGAATAGGGCTTCGATACAAAAATTCTTTATTTTTTAATGAAATGAAGAGACAATAGGGGTACGATGAACTCTCGACTGAAACGCGAAGACGCGACTCCCATCTCCATCTACCATTTGACATCAAACTATTGAGTGGTTCTGTCTAAAATTTTTGCTGTTTTGCCAAGGGGAAATTGGCAAGGTTAGGTTATGGCAGGCTTGAAGTTAAGGGCTTGGCATGAGGTAAACCTTTTTGTACACCTTGACGGTTTTATTTTACCCGGAAATTTTATGGCAAAAATTTTTGTATTTTTCTTTAAAGGCCGCTCTACCTTTGTCTAACTGGGCCCGTCGATCATTATCAATAATTCATCCCAAAAACAGAAAAGCTTTGGCAGCCTGCAAAGAGACCGACCAAAGCTTCTCCGCTACTACGGACACACTCAATATAAAGTGTGAAGCGGTGAGAAACAAGCACTTTTTGTGGGCTGCCTCCAAACTTGCAAGGAGGCTGTTATGTTTACTATAAGCGCCAAACGCGTTGCTTCGGCGGGTCTTTTGATTTGCCTGGCCTGGTTTATGACAAATTGCTCCAAGAATCCGCAGGATGCTGTTTCGATCAATGAGGCCAACAACGTGGATAAAGTTTTATCGGCGGGGATGGCTGAAAAAGACTTGAAGCCTGAATTTGAAAAACTCGCTATGCTTTTGTCACAACGCGCGTCCAGAGTGATCGGCAAGATTATCGCAGCGGAAGAAATGGCAACCGACAAAGTTGAGCGGTCGTTTGCCGAATTAAATCTTGATGCTGATTTGCCAAGAACTTTCACCACGAGCGACGGGCGAGTTTTGGAAATAAATCTGGAGCGGGCGCAACCCTGCGATGTAACGCCGGCCACGCCCGCTTCCGCCGTTATTTTCGCGCCGGATCCGGATAGATTTCTGCGCGATGACGAGGCTTACATGGTCAAAGGCCTGCTCGTCGAACGCGGCAGCGTGACGCCAATATCTTTTGCGTTGGACGATTACGCCAGGCGTTTTGCCGACGTTCCGCTCTATTTCGTCGGCTATCAGGACCGCACGCCGATTGCGCAAGCAAATTCTTTAAAGAAAACGACCGCAGCTCTTTATCTCGCTTGCAGAAAAATTCATATGAAACAGGATCTTGATCCGGGAACGAACGAGGAGTGTGAAGTTTACACGATGTCTCCCGGGCAAACCAGCTATAATATGGAAACAAGCTTGATCTTTAATGGCGGTACTCGGCTTGATGCCGCGAACCGCAGCGCGACTTTCCCCGACGTCAATAACACCTCGACGATTTATACCGCTGCCAGTATCCCAGCTTTCTTTCCGTTACTGTCTCAGACCCAAGGTTGGGTCGCCATTGAAGAGGATGTAAATGCCGGCACGCACAATCGCGATCCCGGTTCATCGACTTGTATCTACTGCCCGCGGCTTTTTAGTGCGGCTGTCACCGTGTGCTCCCCCAACTGGGTTGTCACCAGCACGGTGCGGGATTTTGTGTACTGGTATTCCGGCCCTGTTAATAGCGATGACATCTGGCAGAATGGAGGTTATGAAGGCTTTGATCTCAATTGGGCTGCCGTAAACAATCTGAATTCGGATTATTGGTATTCCTTGAGCGGCAACGAGTTTTGGGTGCAGGCGAAAATGTATTGATAAATTGAATTATTCCGCGTAGTGTCGGTAAAACTGCTGCGGCGGCAGTTCATAACTGCCGCCGCAGCAGTCGCTTTCATCTGGCATTAAAAATTTTTTATATGGGTAAACATATGCGCAATCCCCAAACTTTATTTCATTTGTTATGGTGGACTTTTTTGTCCAATGTTCTTGCGGCGCAAACCGTGATCGATCTTGGTCGTTATGAGGAAGACCTCCGCATTTCAAATTTTTTGCCGAGCAGCGGTCTGGGGACCTCGCTAGCCGCTGGAGATGTAAATGGCGACGGGCTCGAAGATTTGATTAGCGGCGCTTTAGCTATCGGTTTTTTCTACGAAGCCGGTGGAGGCGCATTTTTAATCTCCGGCCGCTCCGCGCTACCCCGATTCATCGACCTGGCGAATGCCAATGGCCGCGTAGCTTTTTGGGGAAACGGCCCGCAAGCCTATACAGGCTTTCTCGTTGATCTGTTTGATTTTTCCGGCGATGGCCTGGCGGATATTTTTATTTCGGCGCCTCAATACTTGGTTACAAAAGAAAACCAAGGCAGAGGAAAGATTTTTTATTTGCCCGGCAGAAAAAATTGGCCAAGTGAGCTCACTTTACAAGATAACCCAACCGAAGGCGGCGCGGCGACATTGTTAGGTGAGCGCGCTGGAGCTTTTTTAGGCACGGGTTCGACACATGGCGATTTCAATGGTGATGGCATTGGTGATTTAGCTGTTGTTAGCCAATTTGCAGCGCGCCCTGGTCCGCTTTCGCGTCAAACAACCATCTACATCATTTGGGGTGGACAACGTTTAGTGAGTGGCTCAATTGATAACCCAGCTTTTTCCCACTGTGTTATTATTCCACCTTCGGAAAATCAGATCCCCACAGCAGTTTTCGCCGGAAAGCTTGATAACGATGACTATGATGATTTAATTATAATGCTGCCAAATGCGCAGTTTAAGCCATCAGAAAGCGGAATTGCTGGCTGTATTATTTGGGGGATGCCAGAATGGTCAGCAGTCATTGACTTGACGAATATACAAAAAATCATTAACGTAACTTTCCTTATTAACCATCATTCAGGTGCTTATATCGGAAGCCGTTTTACAACCGGCGATTTTGATGGTAGCAACGAAACCGACATAGTCGCGAATGTCTTGTATCCTTTACTGCAAACGGGCCTTGTGCACGTTTATCGCGACCCTTTCAAGCAGCGGCCGCGTTTTTTTGACTGGTTTGATCCGGCGCATCGGCCGCTGGTGATCCGGGACCGCTATGTCAATCATCAGAGCTTTCCTTACAGCATGGCCAGTTTGGATTGGAACGCCGACGGTTTTGACGACTTGGTGATTTCCAGCCAGGCCTATCGCGACGAGAAACGGATATCAGAAGGAATGGCCTACGTGTTGTACGGCAGCGCCGCGCTTCCGGATAGCGTTGATTTCCGCCTCAACAATGCAAAATGGGATATTATTTGGGGCGGTTTTGCGCAGGCGGAGATCGATCAGGCCATCGCCAAAGCCGATCTGAATGCAGATGGCAAGGATGACCTGGTGTTCGGCGGCTGGACCGCGACCACCAAAAGCGGCGGCGTGGCTTCCGGCGAGGTTTATGTTTTACTCAACCGCGCGACCAACGCGAACAAGCCGGCGCCCACCAGCTCGGCGCTTTTGCCGGTTTCGCCGAATCCCTTTCAAAACACGACCATCATCTGGTTTAATGTCTCGCAGACCGAAAATATTTCTTTGGAAATTTTTGATCTGCTGGGCCGGCGTGTGCGCCGGTTGCGCGATGGCAATATATCCGCCGGCAGATACTCGGCGCTGTGGGACGGCCGCGACGAGTCGGGAAATTTTTTGTCTGCCGGAGTTTATTTCGCCGTTTTGCGCACCAGCACGCAGATACAAAAACAGAAGTTGATTTTTTTGCGATAATCTCATTTGGAACGGGAAAATGCCATGTCAACAAAACTTATTCATTGCTGCGGTATAATCGTTTTGGTTTTAGTTTTTGTTCTTCCCCAAACTGCGACGGCACAGTTTGTTCATTCGGCTTTTACGGAAGCTTCGGTGGCTCGCCTCGGGTTGTCAGGTTTAGGGATGAATTTTGCCCTGGCCAATCCGGCGATCTTAAGCAATCTGCCCGATAACCAGCGTTTCATTTTGACGCTGGAAGTCGATCACAATAAGAGCGAGACCGCTTTCAAAGACGATTTGCCTGACCTGTCCTTGCAGATTGTTATAACTTCTCG
>CAYUVM010000170.1:0-8277 GCA_964447935.1 uncultured Cytophagia bacterium
GTCGCTGCACACCAACTCGCTGGATGAAACATGGGCCTTGCCCAGTGAGTTTGCGGCCAAGATTGCCCTGCGCACCCAGCAAATCATTGCGCATGAAATCGGCGTAACCAATACGGTCGACCCGCTGGCGGGTTCGTATTTTGTGGAACACCTCACAACCAAAATGGAAGATGAGGCTGAAACGTATTTTCAAAAAATCGAGGCCCTCGGCGGTGTGATTCCGGCGATTAAACAAGGTTTCTTTCAACGTGAAATTGCGGCGGCGGCGCGGCAATTTCAACACGAGATCGAAAAGAAAGAGCGCATTATCGTCGGCGTCAACGCCTACGCGGAGCCGGAGGAGAAGCTCGAGATTCCCATTCTCAAAATTGATCCCAAGGTCGAACACGAGCAAAGCGAAAATCTCAAGAGGCTCCGGGCCGAGCGCGATAATACGAAAGTCCGGCAAGCATTGGATCAACTCAAAACCGCAGCCCAGGAAGATCGCAATCTCATGCCGCCATTGATCGATTGCAGCCGCGCCTATTGCACGCTCGGTGAAATGATCAACGTGTTGAAAGGCGTGTACGGCACGTGGCGTGAAGAACCGGTGTTTTGAGTTCTTAGTCGTTCGTAGTGACGCCTTCAGGCGTTCACTCATGAGTGAACGCCTGAAAAGAAAACTTCAGATTTTATATAAGGAGTAAAGATTTCATGCAACGCAAAATTCGAGTTTTAGTGGGAAAGGTTGGTTTGGATGGCCATGATCGCGGCGCGAAGGTGATTGCCAGCGCGCTGCGCGACGGCGGCTTCGAAGTCATTTATTCCGGCTTGCACCAAACGCCGGAGATGATTGCCGAAGCGGCGCTGCAAGAGGATGTCGATGTCATCGGCATCTCGCTGCTTTCGGGCGCACACATGACGCTGTTTCCGCGCCAGATCGAATTGATGAAAAAAAATCAGATGGAAGACGTGCTGCTGCTCGGCGGCGGCACCATTCCACCGGAAGAGGCGAAGCAACTTGAAGGCCTGGGCGTAGGGAAAGTTTTTGGCCCCGGCACGGATACGCGTGACATCATCGAATTTATTCGGCATTGGGCAGCCACGCGTGTGGCGCACGCGTAAAACATAAACGAATGAAACGGCTGCAAGCAGTTACGAGGCGGGCGTCAAATGCGCCAGCGGCAGGATGGTGGTTTCTTTGGGACTGGAAAGGACGATGCTGGTGCGGGTATTATGCACGCCGGGCCAGGATTGAATTTGCGACAACAGTTTTTCCAGCGACGCCGTGCTTTGCGTTCGCGCTTTGATAATGTGCGACCCTTCTCCAGTGATCGCATGGCACTCAAGAATTTCGGGGTGGCTGGTGGCGCGCTCAATAATCTGCGGATAAAACGTCGAAGAATCGACCATGACAAAAATATACGCCGTCACTTCTAAGCCCACTTTGCGCGCCTCGAGCACGGCAGTGAAACTGCGAATAATGCCGCGTTCTTCCAGCTTGCGCAGACGCTCGCTCACCGCGGGAATCGAAAGCTTGACTTTCTCCGCGAGTTCATTGCGTTTAGTGCGGCCATGCGCTTGAAGCTCCTCCAAAATTTGGAGATCGATGGAGTCGAATTTTTCCGTCTGCATAAATTCAAAAGTAAATTTGTATAATATAAACTTTATTTTAATCTTGTCAAAGCATTAAAATCTTCAAGTCGCGTCCTTCCATAAACCGAGCACGTTGCCGTCCGGATCGCCGAACAGCGCGAACCAGCCGGTTTCTGTTACTTGCTTGGGCGGCACAATGGTTTTGCCGCCATGCCGCTCAATCGTTTCCAGGGTTTTTTCCAGATCATCCACTTTGAGATAATTGACCACCCCTTGGCGCCCGACATGTTCGGGAGATTTATAAAATCCGCCGTTCAGTTCCCCGCCGGTTTCGAAGAGCATATAATCCTGCTCCGCCATATAGCGCGTTTCCCAATGGAAAACCCCTTCGTAGAAAATTTTGGCCTGCTCAAAATCCGTACAGGGAATTTCGATGTGAACAAAAGTGTTGGACATCGTTTTGCCTTTGGGTTGGAATGAGACAAAAAATTATTGCGGCCAATTTTGCATGAACTTGATGAGATCAGCAATGGCCGGGCTTTTCGCCGTACGCACATAAAATCCCGACGTGGTTACGCCGGTGAGCAACGATTGTTCAAGATCAAACCCCAACAGACGGCCGAGACAAAAACCGGCGTTGAAATGGTCGCCGGCGCCGGTGGAAATTAACGGATTGGGCTCCCACGGGCCGTCGACGAGTTGTACGTCATCCGCCGAAGCTGCAACTGCGTATTGAATCGGATGCACTACCACGTTATGAATATCTAACATGCGGCGGATTTCCTGCGCCATCCGCAGCATTGAGGCTTTGGAATTATCCGGCTGTTTGATGCCGAGCACGTCGGCGATTTCAAAACTCTCTTTTTCGTTCGTTCCCAAAATCACTTGAAAATAGTTTTTAAATTGTGCGATCAAATCCAGCGCGGCGCGAATATCTGTCGCCAGCCGTTTGGCCGGATCGGCGAGATCGAAAAAGATGAAACGAGTCCGGCTCGTCGCCGGCAGATGCGGGCAAATTTGCTGGAGAATATTTTTCCAAATGTCCGACATGTACGGAACCATCGTCCAGTTGTTCAGGCTGATCAAATGCGCGCCAGAGAATAACTGGATTAGTTTTTCTGCACCGACGCGCTGCAGGAGGGTGGCCCACGTCACCTCATTCAACGGCTCGAGTTTGCCGAGCATAATTTTGCCGTCGGAAAATTCCAAAGCGTCCGTGTGCGCGGGATTGGCAATGGAAAGCACCTGCGCGCGTTGCCCCAATTCCGCGAACACCGGGTGCAGACTCGGATAACCGAGATTGCCGATGTACGTCACCGGCGCGCCAAACGCCGCGAGGGCATTGGCCATAATTGGCCCGTTGCCGCCCAGCTTCATGCGCTCCACCACCAGCTCGATGTTCGTGCCCTGGTCTGCCGCGCCGGCAATGCGTTCTGCCAATTGCGTTAACGTTGCAATCGGCGTGTAATCCTTCATCCCCGTGCGTTTGTCCACCATACGCACGATTTCATCGACAAAGCCGTCGAAGCCGATGAGAACGGGCTGATTTGCCAAAGCCGAGCTGGCCTGGGCAAGAGCAGCGGCGGTTTTATGGAGTAAAGTAACGCTTTGCATTAGGAATTTTATCGGTAATAAAATAATTTCGAGAACTCTGCGAACAAAGTAATCGGTGAAATTCAAAATCACAAGCGAAATTTTTCTTCTGCCGTCAATTGGCGCTTTTCTTCACCGCCGCGATTAATTTTTGCACCAACTCTCGCGTTGTCGCCAAATTTCTGTGCTGCAGCCGTTCGCGAATTGCCAGCGCTTCTTGGGCCAGCGGCAGCGCTAAGTCCGGCCGGCCTTCTTCTTCCCACACTCGCGCGAGGCCGTATTGCGCGTCTGCAATCATATCAACACGACCGACTTCTCGCGCCAGCGGCAGCGTCTGTTCAAGCCATTGGCGTGCCTCAGCCCATTGTTGGCGGTCAAGGGCGAGTGCGCCCAAACTGCCGTTGTAAGCTGCTTCTCCACTTTTGTTGTCACTTTTTTGTACCAGTTCCAACGCCTCGCGGCAATATTTCTCCGCTGCGTCATAATCCTTGCGCTTGCGGCAAAGGTCGCCCAAACTGTTGAGCGCGGTGGCGACAGTTTCATTATCTCCTAAATCGCGCCAAATAGCAAGGGCATCCTGCAAGTGTTTTTCCGCTTCATCATAGTTTTGGCGCGTTCGCGCAATCAACCCGCGCAGCCACATGGCAGTGGCTTGCTCATATTTCCTTCCCCCACGCGCCCACACCGCGGTGCAGTGGTCTGTCCACAGCGCGGCGCCATCCAAGCGGTCGCGACAATAATAAATCCACGCTACATAAAAAGCATACCAACCTGCATTGCTCCAATCTTTCAAAGAGCACGTGGCTTCGTATGCCCATATGCCCAACTGTATGCGTTCATCCCAATGTCCACCAAACCAAAGAAACTGACTTAGTGCATTAGCCAAATCATTCATCAACTTCGCAGCCTCTTCGTCCCCTACAGTCTCGTTTTTCACATTTGCCGTCTCCCACAAATAATTGGCAGCGGCTTGCAAATTCGGCCACTCGGCTTCGAGGCGATCATAAGTTTTGTAACTTTCCTTCTCGTCTCCGCCATATCGTTCGGCATATTCCACCCAATATCGCGCGAAGCGCATGCCGATCGAATGCTCAGCGGCAGCATCCGCTAACAGTTCATCGCGGATGTAACCGCGAGTAAGCGGATGCAAACTATAACGCTCCTCGCTCGGCAAGATATCCACCAACGCCAGCACATTCAGACGTTCGAGCACGGTTTCCAAAGCGGTACGCGTTAAATTTGCCACGTTCATCAGCGCTTCAAACGAAGCAGAAGGTACGAAGAACGAGAGAGCATTGAGCGCAGCCATTTCCTGCGCGCCCAAGTCTTTCCGCGCTTCCTGATAGATAAATTCCTGCAACGGGGATTCGCGGTTAGTGCCGTTGCGCAGCATCTCCAACGCACGGTCGAAGCTCAAGGCTTTGGCGCGCATCAAGCCGAGCGTCCAGATCAGCGCCAACGGCGAGCCGCCAGTTTCATTAAAGAGCTCGCGCCACTTCGTTTCGCTCGCGCGGTGCAGAATCTCGGCTAATCGCGCCTCTCGGCTTGCTTCGTGTTGGATAATTTGGCGCGCCGTTTCCCAAGTCAACTGTTCCAATCTGAGCCACAAGGCGCCTTCGCCGCCGCGCCGACGGCTGGTCAAAATGGCTTTGCAGCCTTGCGGCAAAAAGCGCAGGAAATCCGCCAGCGCTTCCTGCTCTTCTTTGGTCAACGTTTCGAGATTGTCGTAAATGATGAGGCCGCGCTTCGAACGCAGCGCTTCCAACAAAGCCCGGCGCTTGTCTTCGCCGGTTAACTTCGCGATGCCGATTTGGCCCAGCACGCGGGCGGTTTCGTTGACGAACTCATCCAATGTTGTTGCTACAGGCGATTCAGCTTTAATCCCGCTCGATACTAAACTCTTCTGTTTTGCGGTGATAAAAATAAATGCATCAAACTGCTTTTGATCTTTACAGCGATACGCCGCTTCCACGGCCAGCGCGGTTTTGCCGATGCCGCCGATGCCGTCAATCACTACGCCCCAGCCGCGCTCGTCGGGGCTGAGTGCTTGCAACACCGTTGCCATTTCCTGCGTGCGTCCAAAAAACGCAGCGCGACGCGGCAGGTTATCGGGCGGCTGCGGCGCCAGCACTTGCATTTCTTGGGCGGAAACCGCGCGGCCTTTTTCCTTTTCGCTATATTCCAGCAAAAGCTTTTGCAAATTTTCCAATAGCGCTTTTCAAATGCTTTAGTGAAGTCAAAAGTTTGGTACAACCCCGGATGCTCGCCTTTGATCGCGTCGAATTGCGTGAAGAATTCCTGTACTTTCTTGGCTTGATCGAAGTCGATAGTAGTGAGATCGACTTGGCGTGTGCAACGATACATCATAATGCGTGGCTTTTTGAATTGTTCCCATAAGCGAAACGCGGCTTTGAATTCTTCTTCCGTGCCCGAGAGATATTCCTTCTGAGTTTGCGAATCTTTGCCGCCCGGCGGTGTGCCGAAACGATGCCAGAGAATGCCAATGAAAACATCCCACGTCGTCGGCTGCAATTGGTCAAAAATCACCTGCTGCGGACGTCCCAGATCGGGTACGACTTTGCGCCAGTCCACCACTTCGACCGACAGGCCAATGTGATCGGCCAACGGTTTTAATTGGCCCACCACAGTTTCCAGCTTGGCGCGTTCGGTTGCCACATCCGAAGGCGACGCGGCGAAGATGCGAAGTTTTTTGAGAGATTGATTTGAAGTCATTTTTATCCCACCGTTGCTATAATTTCCCGTCGTCTTTTTAATGACATCAGCGATATTATCCGCTAAATCCGTTAAATCCGCTTACTGATTTTTGTAATCGGATAGAGCAGATTTAGCGGATCGCCTTCTTTTTCGGTTTACCGGTTTTCTTCCGTCGCCCATCATTCTCTTCATCTTCATCCATCACCGCCTGCACTGCTTTGCGCGTGCGCTTTTTCCATTCGACTTCGGCGTCCAATTTGCGCAACGGGCGATCCGGCACTTCGGCAATCAATTTGCCATTGCCACTGCTAATGTCTTCGCGGCGGGCGGTTTTTAAAATGTTGGTTAAAAATTTTCCGGTATAAGATTCCGGCGCTTTCGCGACTTCTTCCGGCGTGCCAGTCGCAACAATTCTGCCGCCGGCATCGCCGCCTTCGGGGCCGAGGTCGATAAGATAGTCCGCGGTTTTGATCACGTCGAGATTGTGCTCGATCACGATCACGGTGTTGCCCATGTCCACGAGGCGATTGAGCACGCCGAGCAACATGCGTACGTCTTCAAAGTGCAAGCCGGTGGTTGGCTCGTCGAGAATATAAACGGTACGACCGGTGGCCACACGCGACAACTCTGTGCCAAGTTTCACGCGCTGCGCCTCGCCACCGGAAAGCGTCGTGGCTTGCTGGCCGAGATGAATATAGCTGAGGCCGACGTCGAACAGTGTTTGCAGCTTGCGTTTCAGCGGCGGCACATGTTGGAAAAATTCCAGTGCCTCACTCACCGTCATGTCCAGAACTTCGGCAATCGACTTGCCTTTATATTTCACCTCGAGCGTCTCGCGATTGTAACGCTTGCCTTTGCACACTTCGCAAGTCACATAAACATCCGGCAAAAAATGCATTTCGATTTTGATAATGCCATCGCCCTGACAGGCCTCGCAGCGCCCGCCTTTGACGTTGAAACTGAATCGTCCCGGCTTGTAGCCGCGAATTTTAGCCTCCTGCGTTTGCGTGAACATATCGCGAATCAGCGTGAACAGCCCGGTATAAGTCGCCGGATTGCTGCGCGGCGTGCGGCCAATCGGCGATTGATCGATGTCGATGACTTTGTCGAGATGCTGCAAGCCGAGCAATTTTTTAAACGCCAGCGGCTGGTCTTTGGCGCTGTTGATTTCACGCGCGAGCACGCGATATAGCGTTTCATTAATCAATGTCGATTTACCGGAGCCGGAAACGCCGGTAATGACATTAAAAACGCCGAGCGGAATTTTGACGCTCACTTCTTTGAGGTTGTTGCCGCGCGCGCCAATTAGTTCAAGATTTGTTCCATTTCCTGTTCGGCGTTTGATCGGCACAGGAATATATTTTCGTCCCGAGAGATACGCACCGGTTAGTGACTTTTCATTTTTCGCGACGTCATTCGGTGTGCCCGCAGCGACGATGTGGCCGCCCTCGACACCCGCGGCTGGGCCGAGATCAATCACCCAGTCTGCCATCTCAATGGTCTCGTGATCGTGCTCAACGACGACAACCGTATTGCCGAGATTCCGCAACCGCACGAGCGTATCGATGAGCTTGCGATTGTCGCGCTGGTGCAAGCCAATCGAGGGTTCGTCTAAAATATAAAGCACGCCGACGAGTTGCGAGCCGATCTGTGTGGCGAGCCGAATGCGCTGCGCCTCGCCGCCAGAAAGCGTGCCGGCGTTGCGGTCGAGTGTGAGGTAGTCCAAGCCGACATTCACCAGAAAGCCGAGACGCTCGCGCACTTCTTTCATGATTTGATGCGCAATGGTTTTCTCGCGTGTCGTCAAATCAAGGTTTTGAAAAAACGCCAATGCGGCTTTCACCGACATGCAGGTGGCGTCGTGAATATTTTTATCGCGAACTTTCACCGCCAAAATTTCCGGACGCAACCGCGCGCCGTTGCACGTCGGGCACGGTTTGATATTCATGAAGCTTTCAATCCACGTGCGAATATACGACGAGTCGGTTTGTTTGTAACGGCGCATGAGATTGTTGACAACGCCCTCGTATTTGCTCATGAACTGCGCCTGCATTTTGCCGTCGCCGCGATTGTAGGCAAATTTAAACTCGCGATCGCCGGAGCCTTGCAGTACCACTTTCTTTTGTTCTTTGGTGAGTTTCTCCCACGGCGTGTCCAGCGAAAAGCCGTACTCTTTGGCGATGGTTTTAAGCTGACCGTAATACCAGCCATCGACATTATTCTCACCCCACGTTTCAATCGCGCCTTCGGCAATCGAAAGCTTCGGATCGGGCACCACGAGATCGGGATCGACTTCCAAGGTTGTGCCGAGGCCATTACACGCCTGACACGCGCCGTATGGCGAGTTGAACGAGAACATGCGCGGCGCGAGTTCTTCCACCGAAATGCCGCAAT
>CAYUVM010000171.1:0-8224 GCA_964447935.1 uncultured Cytophagia bacterium
ACCGCGAAATTTAGCACAGCTCACCTTGACGCTCTGAACCGGACAGCAAAATGTTCAGCTCTTTATTCTCGCCGAACTTTTTGAAACCGGACTTGTGCAGGGCGACGTCTGCCTGCAAGTGATTGAATTCCGCCTTGACCACAGCCAAGGGCGTGTGCTTGGGGAAATATTGGGTGCGCTTGCGGCCGTTCAAATAGTATTGTGCCTGATACCCCAAGCCGACCTTGCGTAAGTGTGCCATGATGAACCCTTACCTTTCGTCACTGAAAGATCAAAGATGCAATTAAACTCAACAGTTGAATTAAAGGGGGGATGGAAAAGGAAGGGTCAGAAAGAAAGGACTTGCAATTCAAACGGCAAGGTATTATCTTTCTGGTGCTGAAGGATTTCTAACCGATCTCCTTTTACATCCGCTCTATGCGTGCTCGTAACACGTATAGAGCATTTTTATTTTAAGATCACAGAAACAGACTCAAGACCGAATATTACACATCATAAGATTGACTGATTATTGTATTAAAAGTATAGCCGATCCCGGCGAAAAAAGCAAATTTAAAACCCCTGGAAAAATTATCTTGGGTGCCAATAGTTAGGGCTTTAACGATTAGGCGCTCAATCAATATTCCTTGTAATCTGACACAAAAATATAGTTTCACGTACCCAATGAGTAGCGTTGGGCAGTAAAACGTTTAGCTTTATCTGATTGATAAAAGAAATACGGGTAACGTTCGCCCTGTTGATGCTTTCGATGTATCGCGGACGAATGATCGGGCCTAATCATTGCACGTCAATTGACGCGCAGAACGCTCAGGCTGGAACCGGTACTGAATAACGAGCTTACGGCATTTTGCAGGTAACTGATCGGTGAATCCATAAAGGCCGTACGCAGTGATTGAATTTACTGCATTTGACACAATGGCATAGAAAAACTTTTGTTGAGTTTTTTTCAGCAAGATTTTCTTGCTTTTTATTTGACTTTTAGCGCCGAGTTGATCATTTTATGTAAGCGGGAGATAAGGGATTGCATGAATATTACAATAGAATCAACAACTAAAAACGTTCTGCTCGACGACTTACCAAAACAGTTAGCCGTACTCCAAGCCGCCAATCATATTGCTCATCTTTTGGGTAAAACAGATTTTCTGGAGCAAGCGCTTGAGCCTTTAATCAATGCGTTTATCGAATTGGTGCAGGCGGATTGCGGCTCCATTCAACTGCTGCGGCCAGGTTCGGAGCAAACGCATCGAACCCTGATTCGAAAATCCAGGCCTCAGCAAGATGGTTTTGATTCTCATCTCGAAAACCTGATTACCGGATGGATTCTCAAGTATCGTTCCACACTGCTCACCAATGATATCGCGACGCAAATCAAGCTTGGCGTGGCAGCGAAACGCTATGTTAACATCTCCTCCTTGCTCGCGGTTCCGATTACACAGCAAGATCATGTCATTGGCGTCGTCAATCTCATTCGTGTCCGGCCAAACGACCCGTTTGTTGAGCAGCAGGCGCAAATGGCCTCGGCACTGGCGCAAGAAACCGCCGAATTCATCGAGCAGGCACATATCCGGGAACAGTTGTTTAGTGATTACCAGAAACTCCGTCAGGAAGTTACGGATCGCTATTCTCTTCATGGGATTCTGGGGCGAAGCCCGGCCATGAATGAAGTGTTCAGCGTTCTTGACCGGGTGATTCCCACCGAAGGCCGGGTTCTGCTGCAAGGCGAGAGCGGCACCGGCAAAGAATTGGTTGCCCGAATCATTCACCACGAAGGCCCCCGCAAAAATCACCCGTTTGTTGCCGTCGATTGCGGCGCGTTGCCGCCGACCTTGTTGGAAAGCGAGCTGTTTGGCCACGTCCGTGGTTCTTTTACCGGCGCGGATCGGGATCGCCGTGGCTTGTTCGAAGAAGCCAGCGGCGGCACGCTGTTCCTCGATGAAATTGCCAACACCACTTTGGAAACGCAGTCGAAGCTGCTGCGCGTGCTGCAAGAAGGAGAAATTCGTCCCATCGGCTCCAACCAATCTCGCAAAGTGGACGTCCGCATCATCACCGCCGCCTCGATTGATTTGAACCAGAAGATGGCGAAAGGTGAATTCCGGTCCGATCTTTTTTTCCGCCTCAATGTCGTTTCGATCAAACTGCCGGCGCTGCGGGAACGGGTGGAAGATATTCCCACGCTTGCCGCCAACTTCCTCAAGCGTTTCGCCGAAAAGCATGGCAAGCAATTGCGCCACCTCGCCGCTGACGCCATAAAAATTCTGGAGCATTACTCTTGGCCCGGCAACGTACGAGAATTGGAGAACGTGATCGAACGCGCCGTGATTTTGGCCAAACCGAATGAAGCGACCCTGAAACCGGAATATCTTCCCTTTGAATTATCTCATGGCGAGATTCTACCCCAATTGCATGATCTTGTTCTGACCGGGAATTTGGATTCATTACTGGCCAATTACGAGCGTGAGATTTTGCGGCACGTGCTGAACAAGCATGACTGGAACCAGACCACGGCAGCCAAAGAGTTGAAGATTTCAGAAAGAACCATGCGGTATAAAATCAAACGGTTGGCTTTGCCTTCGCAGAAAAAATAATCCAAACAAAAATTGGGGCGACATCGGACTTGCGCTTGCAAGAGTCTTTTAGTATTTCATCACTTTGAGCGCAATTCCGAGATCACTTGCGTTGTTTTTCCCCACCGCTTTTTGACCGCAGTTTTTCCCCTCAATCCGGCATGCTTTGTCGAATTCTCCCGACAAAAATGTCGGATTCATTTCTTCTCGTTTACTCCCCGCAGAACTAAACCCGGATGAATTCCAACAGAATCAAATAGATAATCAACTGCAGGATCACCCGCCATTTTATGGCACGCAGATTGAACTTTCTCAAGCGAACGCAACAATTCGATTAATTCCTGGGGAACGCGCGATCTGGCGTGCAGCCTCAGTTAGGTATTATAACTTACCGGGTTGCAGATCAACTTTGCAATCATCTATTAACGGAGAAGAACCACATGAAACACCCCCTAACAAATGCAAACCTGCCGCTGCAAGGCAAGTTCGCGCTCGTGACCGGAAGCTCGCGCGGTATTGGCCGGGGCATCGCGCTCAAATTGGCTGAGCGAGGCGCTGCCGTAGCCATCAACTACGTTAAAGATGAAACTGCTGCACGCGACACGTTGGCCAAGGTACGCGAACACGGCGCCGAGGGGTTCATCGTTCGTGCCGATGTGTCTCGTCCAGAGGAATGGTCGAGCATGGCCGGCCAAGTGCGCGAGCAGTTCGGCGCGCTGGATATTTTCGTGAGCAATGCGCTCGGCAATCTGTTGGGTTTTATGAGTCCGCCCATGCACGTCACGATGGCGCAGTGGGACGAATCGTTTCAATGCCAGTCCCGCGCGTTCTTTGCCGGTGTGCGCGAGATGGCGAGCTTGCTGCGCGAGCGCGGTCGCATCGTGGCCCTCAGCTATTGGCCCGGTAGCCACTTGGGCGGTTTCCTGCCCTACTTTGCGATGGGCGCGAACAAAGCGGCGCAGGAAGCGATGTGCCGTTACTTCGCCGTGGCTTTGGCACCGCGTGGCATTACCGTCAACGCCGTCTGCGCCGGACTCACTGATGACAGCATCCTGAACCGTCTCCCCAAAGAAGCGCAGGCAGCCATCTTGTTGTGGTTGCGCAGCGGCTGGACGCCGATGGGACGCCCCACTACTCCGGCCGACATTGGAGGAGCGGTGGCCGCCTTGTGCTCCGAAGATGCCGGATGGATCACGGGGCAAACCATTGTCGTCGACGGCGGCGCCTCATTGATGAGTCCGGAAGTCCCGCTCGACTTTCAGCGTCCGTAGTTTCAGTAAAGCGCCGCATTAGCTAAACAGAGATTGGGAATGAACCATAAACGCTTCGCCGGTTCCCAACCCCAAATTTCGCAAATCACATTTAACGGAGACCATCATGTTTATCGCGCAAGAAGTATTCATCAATTCTACCAAGCGGCTCATCGCGTTCGCGTCGTTGGTGATAGTCGGGCTGCTTGCAGTCGTTTCGGCCTCAGCTCAATCTTCTCGCACCGGCACGGGCGAAGTCATCGCCATCCGTGAATGTAAACTCAAAGCGGGCGTTGATTCCGTCAAGTTCGAACGGTTCATCATTGAGAAGTACAATCCGGCAATGGAGGGCGCTTTCCCCGGGGTGAAATCGTTTGTCACCAAATCTGATCGCGGCCAGAAGAAAGGCAGCTATGCGCACTTCTTTATCTTTGATGCGCAGAAAACTCTGCATGCGATTTCGCCGGAAGACGGAGGCGAGATGGCGAACTGGTTCGTGCCGTTCTGGGAGAAGAGCGCATCGATTCGAAAAGAGCTGGACGCGTACTTGGAAGAGGGCTGGATCGCCAAGTACAGCGACTACGTCGTGCTGCGCTGAGTTGAGGTTTTAAAAGCGGAGCCACCTTCAGCAAACAAAATCGTTCTTGCGGTGAAGATATTTTCTGATGCGTTGAGCGGCATTTGAATTAGGCGATTGTGAAAAGCACGACGAAACCATCGTGCAACAAATGTCGAATTCTCCCGACAAAAATGTCGGATTCATTTCTCAGCATTGATTCTCCACAAAACCAAACACTGATGGATTCCAACAAAATCAGATAGATGTTCAATGGGAAAGTGGCCCTTCATTTCACGGCACATCCATTGAACTACAGTAAATGCAAGCAACAATTCAATTAACTATTTGGGTTCCTTCCAAACTAAACGGAGGTCGTCATGACCAAAAGATTATTCGTTCTCAGTTGCATCGCGCTGGCATTTATTGCCGGCGGTTGCGCAAAAGAATCGCCGGTCGCACCGGAGATGAAGGCCGGGAGCAGCAATGACTTGTCTTTGAGCAAACGGCGCGTTTCTCTCGTTGCCGCCACGTATGATTTCACCCAGGGACAAATCGTGGATCAGGGACAGCAATGGGTCGATGCGCAAGGCGTTTTGCACATCCGCAAGCAGATCTATGAGAATTCGCCGATCACCGGCGGCTTTGCCGGCGTTGACGAGCACAATGTTTTTAATGCTGATATTGTGCTGGCAACCGGCAATGGCAGATCCTGGGGCCATACCCGATCCAATGTCACCTGGGTGGAGCGCAATATCAGCGGCATTTGGCTGGGCAAATATGAAAATCGCATTATCGCCGGACAAATGATCGGCCACAGTTCCTGGGTTGGCCGTGGCGGTTTCGCCGGCTTGGTGGCCAAAGGCAAACAAGAAACGGTGGGCGCCACCCTGGTTTTGAATGTAAATTTCTCGATTTTTAAGAAAGAAAAAGATGATGCAGATTAGTTTTGATTTTATTCCACAACAGGATTGCCGCCGGCCTGGCGCTGCAATCGATGAAAAGTAGAAGCATCGTGCAAGCGCCAGTCCGGCGTCGCCCAAAATTTATTTCAGAGGTGGTGAGATGAAAAAGTTACTTGTTTTTAAAAATTTTTTCCTGTTGGTTGGTGTTGTCGCCGCTGTTGCCAACGCGCAAACCTTTACTAAAATCACCACCGGCTCGTTGGTCAGTGACCCCGGTGGTTTTCTCGGCACCGCCTGGGGCGATTATGATAGCGATGGCTATGTTGATTTATTTGTCGCGAATTACCAAACGCCGAACCTGCTCTTCCATAACAACGGTGCCGGTAGTTTCATCAAGGTGACAGTTGGGGAAATCGTTACGGATCGTGCCAGATCGTATAGCGCCACCTGGGGTGATTATGATAATGACGGCGATCCGGATTTATTTGTCGCCAATGTCGGCGCGCCAGGCCTGGGGAATTTTTTATACCGCAACGATGGCGCGACGTTCAAACGAATGAAAGATGGCGATATTGCGGCCGATTGGGCCAGTTCCATCAGCGCCAGTTGGGCTGATTATGATCAGGATGGCGATCTGGATATATTTGTAGCGAACGACGGCTCCAATAATTTTCTCTATCAGAATAATGGCAACGGCACGTTTACAAAAATCATCAGCGGCCCCATCGTCAATGACAAACCAGTGGAGTCCGTGATCGGCCTGTGGGGCGATTACGACAATGACGGCGATCTGGATTTGTATGTCGTCAACGGTTATTTTGCGGTGTTTGAAAATTTTCTCTACCGCAATGATGGCAAGGGCAATTTCACCAAGATTACCACCGGTCGCCTCGTCACCGACGTCGAGGGTTCGTCCGGTGGTAGTTGGGGGGATTATGATAATGATGGGTATCTTGACATGTATGTCACCAACGGCATCAATAGTGCGCCGAATTCGCTTTATCACAATAATCGGGATGGGACTTTCACAAAAATTACTACGGGCAATATTGTGACTGATCGTGGACACTCTATCGGCAGCAGTTGGGTTGACTATGATAATGACGGCGATTTAGACCTGTTTATAGCAAACGCACTCGGTCAAAAAAATGTTCTCTATCGGAATGACGGTAATGGCGCTTTTACGAATGTTACTTCCGGCGCCATCGTGAACGATATCGATTGGTCATTTGGATGTAGCTGGGCGGATTATGATAACGATGGCGATCAGGACGTCATTGTGACCAATGGCGGATTTTACCGGTCGGGCAGAAATTTCGTTTATCAGAATGACGGCAATCTAAACAAGTGGATCAGCCTTCAATGCAAAGGCACGGTTTCCAATGCTTCGGCGATTGGGGCCATGATCCGCATCAAAGCGACCATCGCGGGCAAAGCCGTTTGGCAAATGCGACAGATTTCGGGACAATCAGGTTTTTTGGGCCAAAATAGTCTTACCCCTCAGTTTGGTTTGGGGAATACGACCATGATCGATTCGCTCGTGGTGAATTGGCCTTCCGGGAAAAAATTGGTGCAGACGAATGTTGCGCCCAATCAATTTCTAAAAATAGTTGAAGAATCGACGACTGCGGTATCTGATGAACAGCTCCGGCAACGCCCTCGCGTTATCGTTTGGCGGATAATTATCCCAATCCGTTCGGCAGCGGCGCGACATTTACCGCCGCGGGAACCGCCATCGAATTCGAACTAGCACGCGCCGGCGCCGTCAAACTGGAAATTTATGATCTGCTCGGACAAAAGATCAGAACGTTGGTTGATCAAACTCGGACAACGGGAATTCATCGCGTCGTTTGGGATGGCAAAAATGATTTTGGCAAAACCGTGGCCTCGGGAATCTATCTTTATGGAATGACCACCAGTGATTTTAAAGTGACGAAAAGGCTGTTGCTCATTCGATAAAGTGGGGGAAGAGCAAACACAAAGGGTTGCCGTATAAACGGCACCCCTTTTTTATTTTTAGCCCTTGCTTTTTACGCAAAATTAGACAACATTCATCTGATCTTAAATCCCGGGTTGGCTTTGGTGTACCTCATCAATTTTTCCTTTCGCAGTCAGCTCGAAAATTTTACTGCTTTGCTTCTTTGGGCGTAGCTATAAGAATATGATCGGCAAAACTATTTCGCATTATCGCATCCTCGCCAAGCTCGGCGAAGGCGGTATGGGCGTGGTCTACAAAGCCGAGGACACCAAGCTCATGCGCACCGTTGCGCTCAAGTTTCTCGCGGTCGAAGCGCTTGGCGTTGAAGACAAGAGCCGCTTTCTCCGCGAAGCACAGGCAGCGGCGGCGCTCAATCATCCGAATATTTGCACGGTCTACGCGATTGACGAAGTCGATGGCCAAATGTTTATTGCGATGGAATACCTCGAAGGCTGGAACTTGCGGGAGAAGATCGAGGCCGGGCCGTTGAAGATCGCGGAGGCGATTAAATTGGCCACGCAGATTGCCGAGGGTTTGCAAGCTGCGCACGAAAAAGGCATCACGCATCGCGACATCAAAAGCGCCAATATCATGATCACGGAAAAAGGGCAAGCGAAGATCATGGATTTTGGTCTCGCGAAATTGGCGCGTGCTGGCACCATGCTCACGAAAGAAGGCATGACGCTCGGCACGGTCGCATACATGTCGCCGGAGCAGGCGCGCGGCGAAACCGTCGATCATCGCACGGACATTTGGTCGCTCGGCGTGGTGCTCTATGAAATGATCAGCGGGCAATTGCCCTTTCGCGGCGAGTACGAGCAGGCGATCATGTACTCGATTGTGCATGAAGACCCGCAGCCCTTGACCGCTTTGCGCACCGGCGTGCCGCTTGCGTTGGACAGCATCGTTGCCAAAGCGCTGGCCAAAGACCCGACCATACGCTATCAGCACGTGGATGAGATACCCGC
>CAYUVM010000172.1:0-8201 GCA_964447935.1 uncultured Cytophagia bacterium
GGTGCAATTGCGCTCGCCGCAGATGATGCGGCGGCAAATGTTACAATTTAAGAAGGGCGAGGAACTTCCTTTTGCCACCGTGATCGAGCAATTGACCACGATGAATTTTGAGCGGCAGCCGATGATCGAACGGCCCGGCGAAATGAGCGTGCGCGGCGGCATCATCGATATTTTTCCATTCGCGCGCGAGCTGCCGATTCGGGTCGAATTTTGGGGCGATACGATTGAATCGATTCGCGAATTTGATCCGGCGACACAGCGTTCGCAAGGCGAGCTGCCGGGGCTGGCGGTTTATCCGCAAAACCTCCAACCGGAGGACCGCGACGAGGCGCAAAAAGCCACCACCTCGCTGCTGGAATACTTGCCGCCGGAAACCACCGCGTGCTTTTTTCAAACCGAGCAGATGGCGATTGCGCTCTCGGCGCGCGAGGATGATTCCGGCAGCACGGGCGACGATGAAACGTGGTTGCCGGGAGAGGAAAAAGCGCCAAGCCAGGATGAGGCATTGGAGGGATTTCTGCAGCGATTCGGATCATTCCCGCGGCTCGTTTTTCCCGCCATGCACACAGCGCCCGCTCAGCTCACGATTGATTGCGCGGCGCTGCCGCAAGCGTCGTTTCACGGCGATATTCTGGCGCTGCGCGACGATATGGAAAAATTCTCCGAACGGCATGCGCCGGCGCAGCTTTATTTTCTGTGTGAATCACCGGCACATCGCGAGCGTCTCAAAGATTTATTCGAAGAACGCGAGTTCAATTTTTCCGAATTGCACGTGATCACCGCCGGATTGCACGGCGGCTTTCAATTGCCCCAACTCGGGCTCGCGGTTTATACCTATCACGAATTTTACGGCCGCGTGCGGCGGGTGCGCCAACGCCGCCAGCGGTTTAAAGAAGGGCTTACGTTTCGTCAGCTCAAAACGCTGCTGCGCGGCGACTTCGTCGTGCACGTCGATCACGGCATCGGCGTTTATCAGGGCTTGCAAAAAATCAAAACGGGCGATTTCGAGCGCGAGTGCTTGGTGATTCAGTATCAAGAGCAGGACAAGCTGTTTGTGCCGCTCGAAAAAATGGATCGCGTGCAAAAATACAGCTCGCAGGAAACCGGCGCACCGCGCGTGCACAAGCTGGGGGCGCCGGACTGGGAACGCATGAAAAATCGCACGAAGAAACGCATCAAAGATATCGCCAAGGATTTGATCAAACTTTACGCCGCGCGCAAGGCGCAGCAAGGCATCGCGTTTCCGCCCGACACGTACTGGCAGAAAGAGTTGGAGGCATCTTTCATTTACGAAGACACGCCCGATCAGGCGCGCGCCGTTGAGGAAGTCAAACGCGACATGGAAAGCGAAAATCCGATGGATCGCCTCGTGTGCGGCGACGTGGGTTATGGCAAAACCGAGGTGGCGATTCGCGCCGCTTTCAAAGCGGTGCAGAGCAGCAAGCAGGTGGCGGTGCTGGTGCCGACGACTATTTTAGCGCAACAACATTTCAATACGTTCAACGAGCGCCTGCGGCGTTATCCGGTGAAGGTCGAAGTGCTGTCGCGCTTCCGTTCTGCGGCGCAATTGAAGCAAACCGTGGAGAAACTCAAATCCGGCGAGGTGGATATTGTGATCGGCACGCATCGCCTGCTCTCCAAAGACGTCGCATTCAAAGATCTCGGCTTGATGGTGGTGGATGAAGAGCAGCGCTTCGGCGTGAAGCACAAAGAACGGCTCAAAGAATTACGCGTCAATGTCGATGTGTTGACGCTCTCGGCGACGCCGATTCCGCGCACGCTGCACATGTCCCTGCTCGGTGTGCGCGACATGTCCACGATCAACACGCCGCCGAAAGATCGCTTGCCGGTGCACACGGAAATCTCGCAGTTCGATCGCGATTTGATCCGGCAAGTGATTTTGCGCGAAGTGCATCGCGGCGGGCAGGTTTTCTTCGTGCACAATCGCGTCAGCTCGATTTATCGCATGGCCGATCTGCTGCAACGCGTGGTGCCGGAGGTGAACTTCGGCGTGGCGCACGGGCAGATGAACGAGCACGAACTGGAGAAAGCGATTTTAGAATTTATGGAACGCAAGTTCCACGTGCTGGTTGCGACGATGATCATTGAATCCGGCCTCGACATGCCGAACGTGAATACGATGGTCATCAACCGCGCCGATCGTTTCGGGCTGGCGCAGCTCTATCAATTGCGCGGGCGTGTCGGGCGCAGCCACCACAAGGCGTATTGCTATCTCGTGATTCCGCCAATTCGCAACCTCACCACCGACGCGATCAAACGCCTCGAGACCATCGAGCAATTTACCGATCTCGGCAGCGGCTTTCAAATTGCGATGCGCGATCTGGAAATTCGTGGCGCCGGCAACATGCTTGGCGCGGAGCAGAGCGGTTTCATCGAGTCGCTCGGTTTCGATCTGTATTGCAAAATTCTCGAAGAAGCCGTGCAAGAAGCGCGTTTTGAAGAAATGCCGCAGGAAGCGCTTGCCGCGGTTGGCGAGAAAAAAGAAGAGTGCCGGGTCGAATTGGACGGCGATGCGTATTTGCCGGATGATTACGTGGCGATTCCTGCCGAGCGCGTTGCCATCTATCGCCGGCTGGCCGAGGCGAAAAAGCTGGACGATATTCAATCCGTGCAGGAAGAGTTGGCGGATCGTTTCGGCCGCTTGCCGGAGGCGGCGGAAAATCTGCTGGGCATGGCGAATCTGAAAATCATCGGCACTGCGCTGGGTTTGAAGAGCTTGCAAATCGCGCCCCGCCAGAGCTTGGGAATTTTCGGGGAGAACAACAGTCCACAGAAAGGGGAACCGATGAAACAATGGATCGGTTCAATGATGCAACGCGCGGCGGTGCCGTTTGAATTTGTGCAGTGGCCGGGCTTCGGCGTGCGGCTGCCAATTCCCAAACTCCAAAAAGCTTTGCCCTTGACTTTAAAGTTTTTGCGGAGTTTATTAGTAGATGCACCAGTTACCGACATGAAAACCAAATGAGGCAAACGGCAGTCTTAAAAAATAAATAGAACCATGAAAAAACCAATTCACCTGTTCCATTACCCTTTTTCGCTTTTTTCTCTTTTTATCCTTTTTCTCCACGTTTCCTGTGGAAGACAGGAGCAGCAAACCGAGCCGGCCGTCGCGCGGGTGGGCGCGGAGGCATTGACGGTTTCCGATATCGTCAATGACGTGGCCGGGACGGTGCGACATCGCTTCACGCGCAACGAGCTCGAGGATTATGTCGTGCGCTGGATTGACTCGCAAATTCTGTATCAAGAAGCGAAGAAGCGGCAGCTTGATCAAAGCGAAATGGTGCGGCGCGAATTACGGCGGCTGGAGCGGGAGTTGACGGTGAATGCGCTGCTGGAGCAGGAACTGAATAAAACGTTTGCGGTGACGGAGGCGGAAATCGAAAAGTATTATAATGAAAACCGCCCGACGTTCACGCGCAATGCCGATGAAGTGCATGTGCAGCATATCAGCGTCGGAAATAAAAAAACCGCGGACTCGCTCACCGCGGCGCTGCGACTCGGCGGCGATTTTTTGCAAGTGGCGCGCCGGTTGGCCGGCAGTGACACCACGGAAATCGACCTATTTTTAACTGAAGAAGAAACGCCGGACGCCGTGGTCAGTTCGGTGTTTACCATTATGACCGGAGCAGTATCGCGGCCCATCCAACTGGAGAGCGGCTATCATATTTTTAAGATGGTTGAAAAATTCTCTGCCGGCTCGCAAAAACTGCTGGCACAGGCTCGCGAAGAAATTACCGTAAAAATTCAATCGGAAAAGCGTCAGGAACGCTACCGCCAATTGCTGGCAGAGCTCAAAAACAGCATCGTCGCCGAGAAAAATTTTCAACTGCTGGATCAAGTGCCGGTCGATTCACTTGCCGCCGGGCAGCCGGAGTAATGTTGTCAAATGACAATTAAGAACAAAAGCTTTGAACACGGATGACGCAGATTACACGGATTTTCGCGGATTTTTTCTCATGAAAATCTGCGTCCTCCGTGTAATCCGCGTTCAAATATTTTTTAACCTTTCGATTAATATTGGTTTAATGCAGTTATTTAATGAGGAAAACATGCAAAGATTTCATAAGTCAATTCTTTTTATCATCAGCCTTTTTTCGTTATTAAATTTTGGCGTCGGGCCGGAAAAAGTTTATGCGCAGGAGATTCTGGATCGCGTCGTCGCGGTGGTGGATGATCAGATCATTCTGCAATCCGAATTGCTGCAATATGCCTATTCGCTGGCGGTGCAGCTTAATATTGATCCGCGCAAGCAGCCGGATAAATTCGACGAGTTGCGCGATGGCGCGCTGGAAAGCTTGATCGCGCAAAAAGTGTTGCTCACCAAAGCCAAAGAAGACAGCGTGACGGTGGAGCAGCGTCAGGTGGATCAAGTTTTGGATGAGCGCCTCAAGGGCATGGTCGAGCAATTAGGCTCCGAAGATAAAGTGGAAGAATATTTCGGGCAGCCGTTGCGGAAAGTGAAACGCACACTGCGCCAGAATATCGAAGACGGCCTGCTCGTCCGCACCCTGCAGCAGAAGAAATTTCGCGAAATTAAAATCTCGCGGCGCGAAGTGGAAGATTTTTATGCGGCGATGAAAGACAGCCTGCCGGGCGTGAAGGCGGCCGTGCATCTGCGGCATATTTTGTTGAACATTACCGCCGGCGAAGCCGCGGTGAGCGTGGCGCAGGCAAAGATTGATACACTGCTCAAACGCGTGCGCAACGGCGAGGATTTTGCGAAACTGGCGCGTCTGTATTCCGAAGATCAGGGTTCGGCGGCCAAAGGCGGTGAGTTGGGCTTGATCCAGCGCGGCGATTTTGTGAAGGAGTTTGAAGAGGTGGCGTTTGCCTTGCAACCGAACGAAATCTCCGACGTCGTGCGCACGCAGTTCGGCTTTCATATCATTCAGCTCATCGAGCGGCGCGGCGAGAAAACCAATTCGCGCCATATTTTAATCCGGCTGGCGACCTCGGCGAATGATGAGAAAGAAACTGCGGCCTTCGGCAGCCGTTTGCGCGAGGATATTCTCGCCGGCAAAATCAGCTTCGAAGACGCCGCGAAGAAACATTCCACCGATCAAACCACCGCCGAAAAGGGCGGCGATCTCGGCTGGTTCGAGGCCGACCAATTGCAAGTGCCGGCGTTCCGCGAAGCCGCGAAAACGTTAAAGCCGGGCGAAATTTCTCCGCCGCTGAAAACGCAATACGGTTTTCACCTCGTCCGCCTCGAAGAGCGCCGCGACCCGCGCCAGTTCACGTTAGCCGAAGACTGGCAGCAGATTCACGAAATGGCGATGAGTGAAAAAGGCGAAAAAGAATTTCAGGCCTGGGTGGCGACGTTGAAGAAACAGATGTATATTCGTGTGGCGAGTTTGGAATAGTCTGAGGCATTATCAATAAACAGAAACCCCGAAACAATTCGGGGTTTCTGCTTTGGGGGATCGCCCAAATTTTGCCCTTTTGCAAAAACAAAAATGTAGAGAAAATTCTTACACCGGCACCAGTTCCGTCGTCGTCGCGCGCGATTTGGCGCGGCCGAGATCGCGGGCGTATTTGATCGAGCCGGGCGTGTGATACTTTTGCAAGTAGGCGCGGCTCACCAAATCTTTCAAACGCTCGCTGCGCGTGTGCACGGCTCGCACCACGATTTCGCGCTCTCCCACTTGAATGGCGCCGCGCGGTTCCTCAAGAAAAGTCCGGTACCAGCTTCGCGGCTTTAGACTCCATGATCGCACAAAGACGCGGCCTTCCACCACTACGGCCCAGATTCCGATGAAACGATGCGACTGAGTGCCGGCCCGAATGCCCAAAATATGGCCGTCGCGAATGGCCGCGAGAATAACTTTGGAGAAACGGCGTTTTTGTTTTGTTTGCATCGCTGCTGCTCTCGCGCATAAACTCTATTCTTTGGTCACTGCCGTCAGATTCATGGTGAGCAAAATGCCGGGCTTGGGAAGCTCATTCACGCCAATGACTGTTCGCGCCGGTCGATGCTCGCCCATTTTTTCTACGTAGGCCCGGTTCATCGCCTCGAAGTCGCGCATGTTTTTGAGAAACACATTGACGTGCACAATGTGTTCCAGATCTGATCCCACGGATTCAAGCATGATTCGGAAAGAATCGAGAATCTGATGGGTCTGCGCCACGATGTCGGGTCCGGCAAGCTGGCCCGAAACCGGATTGACGCCGGCTGTTCCGCCAATGCTGATAAACGAACCAACTTTGGCAATGTGGCTGTAGGGGCCAATCGGAGCAGGCGTATTGGGCGGCGTAGAAGTTTCGACGATCGTTGACATCTTTTCTCCACTCCTCATTCGGCATTGGAAAACGCTCAGCCCGCGCTCTCATAAGCTTGTTTGATCCAATCAATCAGCTCTTTGTCGACTTCTTTGGCCTCGGCGAGGTTGACTTTGTACTGGCACATGCCGCCGGGCGGCAGGGCATTCAAGCGCGCCGTGGCTTTGACGCCTTTCATGTTCAGTCCGACTTCGAAGCGCGTGTTGGTGGCCGGGCCGATCATGGCGAACTGCTTCTTGCGCCGCAAACTGACATAGCTTTTTTTCGGCGCGATCTCAAACTCGCCGAACTTGTTAATCGCCTCCATCAGCTTGTCGTGAATCGGACGGAAATGCGCCTTGGCGCCGGAATAGATGCCATCGACCGCGGCGTCCGGCGAGTCGGCACCTGCCGTTGCTGTGGCCGGCTCGATAGATTTCATATAAAAATGCACGACAGTGTTGGCGTCGCCGTGGCCCAAGCCCAGATCTTTCTTGAGCATGTCGCGCATCTCCCCGTGCTTGGCCAGCCCGCTCTTTTTAATAATCGTATAAAGCTGCTCCAGCGTTTTGCCGGTTTTCGTTTGAATGTTCTTGAGTTGCGTTTCCACTGCCTTGTCGACACTGCTCATGGATGAATTCTCCTTTTGTGAGGGTGAATGCTGTCTATTCGCTCGCTTCCGCAATGCCTGGTGCGGCTGTTCTCAAATCTATTAAACGTTTTAGTCGGTTTCTTTAGTCGCGCACGAACAGTTGCGAAGGCTTAGAAAATACGCAAAGGCTTTTCTTTACTGTGCTTAAAGGAAAACATCGTATTTAAAAACGTCGGACACAGTTTAACTTTGGTGTTGTATCGTAATGCTGCGGTTGGACCCCATATTTTTATCCTTCGATTTCCACCACCAACTGAATCTCGCGCAGCACGCCCATCACGCGAAAGCATTCATTAAACTCACCGCTGTAGGCGGCGGCTTTGCCGCGATGGTGCGCTTCAAACGCAATCTTCTCGGCGCGTTGCGCGCTGCAGCCGGTGGCTTTTTGCAGTTGCAAAATCACTTCGTCAAACGTGTGAATGTCATCGTTATACAGCACCACTTTCCACGGCGCGTCAATGCGAATGCCGATGTCGTCATCGACCAGCACGTCTTCATCTTCGCCGGGGACAACGACGGCGCCTGTCGCACGGCGCATAGGACCTAGCGCGTGGGGAAATTCTTGCCATACGCCAAGCACTCTGCGCCCTGCATCAGGCGTTCTGCGCTCGGCGCTCTGCGCGTTCCGGGCTTTATTCATGGCTCCACCACCTCGTTCAGCAAACGATCAATAATTCTGCGGTTCGCATTTGGAAAAGCGAATTGGCGTAATTCCGCGGGTTCGACCCAGCGCCAATTTTGGCAGCCTCGCGCCTGCGGGTCGCCGTTTTGATAAACACAATGGTAAACGTTCAACGTTACGCGCAGATGCGTGTACGCATGCTCGACCACGGCGTAAAAATCGCCGACCTCCACCTCCACCGCCAGCTCTTCGCGAATTTCACGGCGCAGCGCCTGCGCCGGCGTTTCGCCCAACTCAATTTTGCCGCCAGGAAATTCCCACAGGCCGCCAAGCAGGCCGTTATTCTGGCGCTGGTCAATGAGCAACTTGCCTTGGTGCCACACCAGACCAACGGCGATTTGGTGATGCGGCAGGGCTTGGCGCGGCTTTTTTAGCGGAAGTTGCGCCGGATCATCCAGATCATGAAAGGCGCGGCAATAACGCATGGCCGCGCAGACTTCACACTTTGGCGCGCGCGGCGTGCAGATGGTCGCGCCCAGTTCCATCACGGCCTGATTCCAGTACCGCGCCTGGCCTGGGGCCAGCATCTGTTGCGCCAGCGTCTGCACAATTTTTTTCGTCTGCGGCCATTTGGGAGGCTGCTTGATT
>CAYUVM010000173.1:0-8180 GCA_964447935.1 uncultured Cytophagia bacterium
CGTAATATCGCATCAAAAATATTTATTGTCAAGATAAATCACGAATTTCAGTAATTCAGTTTGATTTCTCCAATGTGTTTTCACTAGAGCCTTGATCTTTTGCAAACTGTCCAGGCGTGTACGGATCTGCATGCTTTCAAAATATAGCGCCGAATCCACCGAAGCCAATAAATTGGGCGGACTGGAATAACGACGGTTGAGCTTTCTATCCTCTGCAAACAAAGAGGCTGCCGGCAAATACATTAAGGCGTACCGTTCGACTAAAAATTCAATTTTTCCATTATCTTGGCAAGCCAGTGTATTGAACGGCAATAAAAATAGAAATTCGTCGGGAACTATGTACAGCCGATTGATTTTTTCAAGTGCCCTGCTGGCTGGTTCGATAAGTTGGTGGTATAATTCGCACGAAAGCTGGACAGCCCGCATGTAATCTTTTTCTAAACTTTGTTCATTGTATTTTCGTGGCGCCCCCGCACTTGCATTTGGTGTCAATTCAGCCAGATATTGCTGCACGAGATTTTGTAAATTTCGGCGATTAATCGCTGCATGGAATATTTGCGATCGTGTCGCCGTAGAGACGATTATAAAAAGCGTATCCGCGGCAACCATATAATCGAACACCGCTTCATTCGGGTGCAGTTGTTTGCGCAGCCCCGCAAGGCCGGTGTCAGCATTGCGTACCTCTGAGCGGCGGTCACGCCGCTGTCGCAGCGCCCGCGACTTGGCATAATCCAACGTGGCAAAAGCGGCGTCAAGCTTACTTTGCCGGATTTCCAAATTAATCGCAGCCTTGATATCCTTATAAATGCTGTGTTGGAAAAAGATCAACCGTTTTTCCTGAGTGTAGCGTTCACTCAAAACTTCAACTTCATGCTGCAACCAGGTGGCATAGCGCTGGGCCTCGGCAAAATTTTTTGCGCGACCAGCCTTTTCGATCACGAGCGCCAGCGAACGAACCAATTGTTGGCGCCCGCCGGCAGCGTTTATACGCTCGATCATTTCCTCCAGTTCGGCAGCCGGATCGCTGACGCGGTGGGAATTGGCCGGCATTTTAAATGATAATGCCGTTTGTCTAAGGATAGCGTCAATTTCATATAGCGACATTCGATAGTTGTGGCAAAGCGTGCGGGCTTGTTTGAGCAATTCCTCAGCTCGCGGCAATTCTCCCAAACTTTCGTGAATGCCGGCTGCCTGCAATAAACCGTTGACGCGCAAAACCGGCGAATCACTAAATTTTTGCTCTGCGTCAAGCAATGTGATTTTAGCTAACGGCATGTCGTCTTTCTGAACATAGGCTCTGGCCAGGTACAGCCAATATTCACTCAGACGCTCAACACTCAAGATTCCTGTAGAATCGGCATAGGCTTTTGCGGTGTGGAAATGCGTAATCGCATTATCCGGTAAATCATATTCCAAATAGAGATCGCCAAGGCGAAGATAGGCATACCACACATTCAAGGGGTTGGTTGCAATTATGGCGTTTGGGTTTTCAGCCTCATTGTTATGCCGGATACCACGACCATAGGCGATAGCGTTTTCAAATTCTCTTTCAGCCGTTTGGAAATCACCAATCAGTTGTGCTGCCAAACCAAGATCGAAATGATACAAAGTCCGCTGTTGAATACCCTGCGCATGCCGACCATAATGATTTAAATATTCAACCATGGTTTTATAGTCCCCTAGTTCCCAGGAAGCGACAGCAATTCTCTCCTTGACCTCCATAGAATAGTACCATAACGATCGAAAATGCCGCCATTGCTGTATATACTGCAAAACATTTTTGAATTTTTCCAGCGCTTCATCATAGCGCCCCAACAGCACAAGTTGGTTGCCGCTATTGAATTCGATGCCAGCCATGCGCAAAAAATATCCAATACGCTTGCTTTCGCCGTGGATCCACTCGGCGAGGGCTAGGCCGAGGTTGAACAATGAGCTGTCTCCTTCCACTAAAGGGTTTTGCAGGCGAAAATACAGATCCAACTTTTGTCGCTGATCAGCACAATTCTGGCTCGCTTGTAATCCATAAATCGCAGCTACCTGCGCCTGCGCAAAGTTGCTCGCATTGGTATATTGCCTTGAAATGTTTGCTGCGGCTGCCGCTTTTCGCCAACAACGCCAGGTTGTTTCATTGGCCTTATTCAAGGTTTCCATTAACGGCAACCAGTAGGGATATTGCAGAAAGTGATCGACCTGTGCGGCCATTTTTTTTGCCGCTTCAACGTCGCTGTCGTGAACGCTGTCGGGTTGATGGCGTTGCAGCCAATAGAGTTGCGGCAGTTTTTGGGTTAATAAAGAATCGCCTGCACCGGCAAGGGAGTCGTTGGCAATGGCGAGAATTTTCGGAAATAATCGTTGGGAAGTAGAAAAATTTAAAGCTTCGTTGGCAACCGCGGAATCAACCAACTGAATGATGGAAGAATCGGGAGGGGTTTGCTGAAGAAGAAAGTCTACGGCTTCTAAGGCAATTTCTTTTTTCTGAGCAGAATTAGTCGCATCACGGCAGGCTAATTCGAAACTGCGCAAACTCAATTGCTGTGATTGAGTCGAGGGCTGGTGGCACATTACTGCCAAAAGTAGCAGGCCGCTCAGCGGAAAAAGGCTCGCCCTCCTGAGCGGCTCAAACCGGATCCGCATATTTTGCTTCCCGTCAACGACCACTCAAGAAGCCAAAACAAGTTAACGTGGGTTCAACGGGCTCTCAATTATAAATTTTATTTTTAAACATACGTTAGGGTAAATTCCTCAATTGATTTTTGGCCGCGTTATGCCATTCCGGTTTCAAGTTGGGACGGGCCAAATATTTCTCCCAGCTCGCATGTGCTGCGGAGAAATGGCCGAGTTGGGTTTGGGTAACGGCCAAATTATAGAGCGCCACCTCGAATTGTGGATCTTCCGCCAGGGCACTGGCAAAGGCCGTGGCTGCCGCTGCATATTGCTGCTGATTAAAAAACCAGATGCCGCGAACATTGCGCACCGCCGCGTTTTGAGGCGCTGTGGCTTCTAGTACTTTCAACAAGGAGTCGGCGGCGATATATTTTTTTTCAAAAATATAGTATTCCACCAAGTTGATTCGCGCCGCTTGGCCTTCGTTATTATATGACAAGGCTTCGAGCAACAAGGCTTCGAGCGGTGGCAGCTTTTCACCAGCTTTCAACGGGCTTAGTGGTATTGATGTAGAACTGGAGCGATAACGATCCGCCGGCCGTACTGTTTTCTGATAGAAAATCTCATATTGAGCCACCAACTGTTTTTCGCTTTCCGCAACGGCTTGCGAGTAACGATATAAATTCAACAGCCGCGGCCCTCCGGCAATGCTAAAAAACAACAAGACTGTGCCGATATATGCGGGCCACGGAACGCGTGCGCCTGGAATGAACCAATCTACCCAAGGCCTCGGATTTGGGGGAATTGGTTTTGGAGTTTGCTTCGGCGAGATTAGATGTCGTATCGCCGTTACATGCTCAGCGGTTTTGCGGGATGGTAAGCGGCCAAGGTTTTTTCTGGTCGCTTCGGAAACCGGCTCGTTGCAGCATTGGGCAATGGCAACGAATACATGGCGGCAATTTTCACAAGACGCCAAATGTTTTTCAATTGGCGGCATCTCCACCGGCAGAAGTTCATGGTTAATATATTTGCCGATCATTTCCGGCGGTAGACAAATGGACTGCTCGGTCACCCGCGTTCCTGTTGAGGCCGGTTTGGTTTTTAACATTTGCTCGGGCTTAACCAGAAGCGTCAGGTTCTTTTCACAGGAATCGCAGGCGTCGAGATGAGCCTGCGCGTCTTCTTTTTCGGCGGTGCTTAACTGATTATAATGAAACGCGAGAAGTTTTTTTAAAGGCAAATGCGCCATGTTGCTATCTACTTTCTCTTCCTTAAAATGAGTTCATCGTCCTGCCAACTATAAACCTGGTTAAAGGTTTTTTCCCCCATCCCAACCTTATAGACAGCAAAAAGCTCAAAAAACTCACACACATTTTTAAAATTATTGCTTATCAAGACATGGGCGTATTTCGGCGCGAATACGCGAGACGAGCACATCAATCGCGTGCGGTTCCATCTCGGTAAAGCTGGGCATGCCGGCAATTTGTTGGGCTGAAAGCCCATCATAAACCATGAGTTTGAAAATCAGGATATTCCGTTCACGGTTTTTACCGGCGACAACTTCTTCCAGGCAAGCATCGATGCTTTCGCGCAACACGAGATAATCCTCATTGGTTGCGGCATGATCAATGATTCCCGCTTTGCGGCCGGGAGAATCTTCAGTTTGCTCTTCCAGCGAGGCGTAAGGCGGTAACTCGCGCTGTTCTTTCTTTAAAAAATCGATGGCAATCCTTGCCGCAATCCGGCATAGGTAAACGCGGGCCTCAGCGTCGGTTTTGCCGCGGAAGACCTGCAGTGCACGCCGCTCATTTTCCAGCAGCCGTACATAAAAATTTTGGATGATGTCGTTATAAAGATGCGCGTGACCGCCATTGATGAAGTGATAGATCGTCACATCAACGGAATGCTGAAAACGTTCAAAAAGCTCGTACCAGGCGGCCTCATCCACCGGCACATTGGCGCAACGCTGAAATAAAACGTCGGCGGTGAGTGCGATTAAAAGAAATGAGATAAATAATAGAAAAGCGTCGTAAGGCGTGAACTGTGAAGTGGTAAAAACGCAACCGGCTGCGGCCATGACGATCAATGCCGGCGACTCAAGCTTTTGCCGCGATTTCTTTTCCCCCCACGTGAAGCGGTTCGTGGGTTCGTTCATCGTTTCTGCTGGTGAAGTGGATAAAGTCGCAACCGGGCTGGTGAATTTGAACGCCTTAAAATATGACAATAATATATCAAACAGTCAAGCGATTTTTATACTTCGTGAGGGATGATTTAAGGTCGCGGCAATTGGGGAATGGCATTTTTCTCGCGATGCTGAGGAACTGCAACTCACAAGGTTGCTCGCAGCATGAAACGTTCATGAAGAAAGCAATAGTTCATTTCCACGTGAGTTCTACTTTTACAATGTTACGTTAAAATACAGCCACAGAGATCACTGAGTGTGAATAGAAAAAAGTCGAAAATCTTTGCGTGCCCTTTGGCTAACTTAACAGTGTCACACTATGGCGTGAGATAAAAAATCAGAGTTTCCAAAGTTTGGCGGTGTTAAGGCATGACGCTCGTGGCAAAATTTAGAAGTATGCCTTAAGCCGGCGCGCAAACTGTTTGCATGCCTCGCCGAGAAATTGCAGATCAGTTTCCGTATGCGCCGCGGAATTGGAGCCGAGGCCGTGTACGGTGAAAACGTTCTCCAGCAATAATCCCGACTGCAAAACCTTTTCACTGAGCATGAGGTCGCAAACGGCCGGATTGCGCACTTCTTCGGGAGTATTCAGTTCGCCGCCTTCTTTAAATGGAAAAAGTAACATATGCAATGAATTGCCGGGTAAATCGCGGTTATGATCACCGGCGAAACGCGCGTAAATGTTTTCGGCGGCAAAAGCTTTCGTGACGGTATCACGCAATTGAGCGGCCGTGGCATAAAGCTGCGGATAAATGACCGTCTCGTGTTCGATCAAATGTTGCAGGAGAATTTTTCCCGCCAGCATGCTCGCCGGGTGGGCCGCATACGTTCCGCCTTCAAATTTCACCGTGCCGCCTTTGCCCGCGAGGCGTAGAATATCCATGCGGCCCGCTACCGCTGCGACTGGCATGCCGCCGCCAATCACTTTGCCAAGTGTCGTTAAATCCGGCTGCACGCCATACAGCGCGGCGACATTGCCGGCGCGAAACCGAAGGCCGGAGATAACTTCGTCGCAGATCAGGACGGCGCCGTATTGCTGCGTGAGCGCGCGTGCCGTTTGCAAATATTCTTTTTGCGCTGGCATCAGCCCGCCGCCGCCAATCACCGGTTCGACAATAAAACAGGCCAATTGATCGCCATATTGACGAAAATGGTCTTTAAGTTTTTCCGTGTTATTGTAATTTGTGATAATGATTTTATCGTTCACGCTGGCAGGTACCCCGGCGCTGTCCGGCCCGGCAAAACCATCGTGATAACCCACGCCTTTGAGGCCCCACGGCTGGCCGCCGTGCCAGCCCCCGCCGACTTTCATGATGAGATCGCGACCGGTAAAGGCGCGCGCTAAAATAATTGCGTTCATCGTCGCCAGTGCGCCGGTAGTGGTGAAGCGCAGGCGTTCCGCGCCGGTTTGCCGGCAAATGATTTCGGCAACTTCGATTTGCAAACGTTCGGTAAAACCGGTTTGCAGTCCAACCCCGCTGCCAAAAAATTCCGCCAAGGCGTGGATCACCACTTCGGGATTATGCCCTTAAATATTCGCATGGTGCCCCTGCCAAAAATCTAAAATGCGATGCGCGTCCTCATCTTGAATCCAAGCGCCGTGGGCCTGGATAAGGCGCGGAGAAAATGGATGCAACAAGCGCAACGTATTGCTGCCGCCATCAACCATGGATTTGCTGGCACGCTCGTGTAGCGCCGCGGATTGCGGAGAACGCTTCGCATGTTCATCGGCGAAGTGAGACATTAAGCGGGTGTAGTCGCGTGTTTTCATTGTTATGTTTTAATTGTGAAAATTATACGGCTGGTGGCATCCCTGCCCGGGCCTGATTAGCGAGTCCCTCAAGCCAAAGCTGATGAAATTTATACATCCGATTCGGCATAAGTAGTTTGCCAAGTCTGGCGAGCCAGCCGTGCTGCGTTTCTTCCGTGAGCACGCGGCAGCCTTGAGCGGAAGGTTGCAAAACCCAGGCATGATAGACATCGATGCCGCCAGCGTGCGCGTCCTACGCGATACGCTCATATGGAACGCACTCGATAACTGTTGAAGTGATTGTTATGCCAAATGTCTTCCAGCGAAAACGTGTGCCCTTTTGGAGATTCGGGCCGGCCCCTGCAAGGATTTGGACCTTTGCAGAATTGGCATACCAAGTCGGCCAGAGCGTGGCGCGAATTAACCAAGCCCACACGCGTTCTGGCGAGGCCGCCATCTCCAGTTCGTTGCGAACGTGAACGGAGCAATTACGCGGGTTGTACTGATTGGGCCATTGAACTTCAACCGGCGGCATCACTTCAAATCCTTTCTCTAATGGCGTAGCTTCATCGACATGCACAACTATCAATGCGTTAGAAATGGACAATCCGGCGCCAACAAACACGCGTCACACTTCGGTTTTCGGGCCGCACAGATCTGCCGGCCATGTTGAATCATCCGATGCGAGAACACCGTCCATTCTTCCGCCGGCACCAACACCATCAAATCGCGTTCGATTTTTTCAGGGGTGATTTCACGGGAGAATCCGAGACGCTGTGACAGGCGCTGGATATGCGTATCCACGACGACGCCAACGTTGATATTGAAGGCATTGCCAAGCACGACATTCGCCGTCTTGCGCCCCACACCGGGAAGTTGAATTAACGCCTCGATGGTCTGAGGCACGTTACCGCCATGCGCGCTCATCAATGCGGCAGCGCAAGCTTTTAGGTTTTTGGCTTTATTATGGAAAAAGCCGCTCGACTTGACTAATGCTTCTAATTCAGTTAAAGCGGCTGAGGCCATCGCGGCTGGGGTCGGAAATTTTTTGAACAACGCCGGCGTAATTTGATTGACCGTTTTATCCGTCGACTGCGCCGAGAGTATCGTTGCGATTAATAATTCAAAAGGATTGTTATAATGCAGCGCGCATTGGGCGTCGGGATAGAGATCGCGCAGTTTTTGCAGAACCCGCGCGCGCCGGCGTTGTTCAGTGGCTTGCACGGTTTTAAATTATTTTTATATCGCCGATAAAGAAGGAAACGCGAATATTTAGCCGCGTGATCGCCGCGTCAAAATCTGCGGATTTATAAACGCGCGTTAACCCAAAGCCGCCCTCTTTGCGGCCAAACATCACGAGATCGCCAATGGTTAAGGAAGCGTGGATGGCATAAGGCACGTTTTTCGGCGCGACCAGCGTGACATCGCCGATAAAACCGGAGACAGTGAGATTGCGCTGACCCTCGGCGAGCGTGATGCCGGAAAGGTCGAGCGTAACGTCGCCGATAAAATTCGACGCCGTGCCGCCTTGAAAGGCCTTGCTATTGATTTGCAAATGCGCGTCGCCGATAAAGCGATTTTCTGAAAGATAATCTGTGGAATAAGCCGGGCTTGTCGAAAAACTCGCTTCACTGCCAGCCGAGG
>CAYUVM010000174.1:0-8171 GCA_964447935.1 uncultured Cytophagia bacterium
ATTCTCGTCAATGAACCGAGCATCGTCGCGGTGCGCAAACTCGATCAAGAGATCGTCGCTTATGGCGGCGCGGCCAAAGAAATGCAAGGCCGCACGCCGAACGAGATCATCACCGTCCGTCCCATGAAAGACGGCGTGATTTCGGACTTCGAATTAGCCGAGGCGATGATCCGGCATTTTATTCGGCGGGTGCAAACCACCCGTTTGATGCGGCCGCGCATGGCCATCAGTATTCCCAGCGGCATTACCGAGGTGGAAAAACGCGCGGTGCGTGACTCCGCGGAACATGCCGGCGCGCGCGAGGTTTATTTGATCGACGAGCCGATGGCCGCCGCCATCGGCGTGGGCCTGCCGATTGAACAGCCGGTCGGCAGCATGGTGATCGACATCGGCGGCGGCACCACGGAGATTGCGGTGATTTCGCTGTCGGGCATCGTCAATCACATGTCGATTCGCATCGCCGGCGACGAAATGAATGAAGCGATTGTGCAGCATTTTAAACGCAATTATAATTTGCTGGTCGGCGAAAACACCGCCGAGCATATCAAATGCACCATCGGCTCCGCGGCGCCATTTAACGATAAAGCGACGATGAACGTGCGCGGCCGTGATATTGTCGGCGGCATTCCGAAAACCGTTGAAATCAGCGCCATTGAAGCACAGGAAGCGTTGGCCGAAGCCGTCAACTCGATTGTCGAAGCAACGAAGCTTTGTTTGGAACGCACGCCGCCCGAGCTGTCGGCGGATATTTTGGATCGCGGCATCGTGCTTTCCGGCGGCGGCGCGTTGTTGAAAGGCCTCGATGAACGCCTGCGCCGCGAAACGAGTTTGCCGATCATTGTCGCCGAAGACCCGCTTACCTGCGTCGTGCGCGGCAGCGGCAAAGTTTTGGAAAATCTCGATCATTATCAGAAAGTGCTTTCCAAAGTGCGGCGGTATTGAGAGATGCTCAATAAAAATTTGCTGGAACGCCCGAACCTATTGTTTGTTTCCATCCGGGAATATTTCACCCTTATTGTGGCGATTCTGGTGTCGTTGTATGCGTTGTTTAACAATGATCGGCCGCAGATTGATGCGATCCGCACGTTTTGTCTGGGGTCGTATGCCGGTTTGCAAAAGCAATTCAGCGCGGTGCGCCGCGTTTTTGAAATGCAGCGCGATAATACGGCGCTGCGCCAGCGCGCCACGCAAATGATGCTGGAGAACAGCCGCTTGCGGGAAGCCTTGTTGGAGAATTACCGGCTCCGGCAAATGCTGGACTATCGCGCCAGCACCCCGTGGAATTTTCGCGCGGCCCGGGTGATCGCCAAAGAACGTGATCAGACGCCAACCTCGGTGACCATTGACCTCGGCAGCAAGCACGGCATTCGACCGAATATGCCGGTGGTGACACCGGAGGGCTTGGTCGGAAAAATTTACAAAACTTTTCCGCAGGCGAGCATTATACAATTGATGTTGGACCGCAATTTCAACGTCAGCGCCCGCATTCAGGGCAATCGGGTTTACGGCATTGTGAGTTGGAGCACACTCCGGGGTCTGGAGTTGTCGTCGGTGCCGCGCACGGCCGTGGTGCAACTACGTGATGCCGTGGTTACTTCGGATTCCAGCGCGTTGTTTCCGCCCGGTTTGCGCGTTGGCTTGGTGAAAGAAATCTCTCAGGACAAAACCTCGCTGTTTAAAACGATTGTTTTGCAGCCGGACGTCGATTTTTCCCGGCTCGAAGAAGTTTTTGTGATTACCTCACCGGCGCCTCACGCGCCATGAGCCTGTCATCAGTATTCAGTTTGATTACCGAAAACTTATCACTGAATACTGTTTTAAAAGCTGCTGGTTACGAAAATTTCGTGAGTATTCATGCGCGTTGTCAAATATATATTGATGTTTAGTTTTCTCACGTTGCTGCAAACGACGCTGATTCCGCTGTTGTCGATTCAGGATGTTTTTCCGGATTTGTTGTTGATCGGCGTGATTATTACCGGCATTCGTCACGGCTCGACCCCGGCTATTCTGGCCGGTTGCCTTGTTGGTTTCGTGCAAGACGCAGCCGTAACCCAGCTTTATGGGCTGTCAGCATTGGCGAAATCCGTCGCCGGATTTGTCGCCGGATACTTTTCGCGCGAGAAAGTCAAATACAATTTCATGGTCACACTCGGCGTCGTCGCTGCCACGGCGTTGACTAACAGCATCTTGTTTCAGTCCATTTATTATTTTGACGCCAATATCAGTTTGGGATGGACGATTGTGCGTTATATTCTGCCGCATTTTCTTTACACGTTGGTTGTCGGAATCATCGTTAATGCCATTTGGCCCGGCGGTTTGTGGGGAAAATCTTAAGCGCTGCCGTGACGGTTGAGAAGAGGTTTAAAATTTTTTTCTACCGGGCTACTGGGTAAATGGATTGGGTGAGCAAGTGGCTTTCTGATTCGTTTACCCGAATAATCTCTGTGCAATCGGCTCAATCGGCCTCCATTCTTTTGATGCTGTAGAAGTCACGAAGAGATTGAATTTGCAGTTTTCCATTCTAACCGGCCAACCAGTTCATGTTGTGATATGGAACTCAACGAATCCAATAAACGCCTGATTTACTCTGCCGTACTGTTATTGAGTTTTTTTATTCTGCTGATTCGTTTCGCCTATATTCAACTGTACAAAGGCGAAGAATTTGCGCAGGCCTCGGATGATAATCGTATTCGGAAATTTGAAATCGAGCCGCCGCGCGGCCTGATTATAGATCGCAACAATGTGATTCTCGTCGATAACCGCCCGGCGTTTGCGCTCTACACCACCCCGGCGGAGATTAACAAAAGCGACAGCGCTTACAGCCTTTTGGCCTCGGCGCTGCTGACCTCGAAACAGGAGTTGCGCGAGCGCGTTCGCCGCAACAACCGTGGCAGTTTTATCCCCATCAAAATCGAACGACAGGTGGATTTCAGCACGCTGAGTTTCCTGCAGGAACGGCGCCTCGACTTGCCCGGCATCGAATTTCGCGCCGAGTCGCGGCGTTCCTATCCTTCCGGCGTGAAAGCACCGCATTTGTTTGGCTACCTCAGCGAAATTTCCGAAAGCGAGTTGAAACAGTGGCGGGAAAAGGGCTACGAGGCTGGTGATTTGATCGGCAAAAAGGGATTAGAGCGGCAATACCAAGAAATCCTGCATGGTAAAAAAGGACAACGGCATGTGCAGGCCGATGCGTTGGGCCGGATTGTCGGCGAATTTACCGAATCAGATAATCCCGCTTTTCGCAACCTGGCCCCCGAGCCGGGAAAAAATTTGCTGGTCTCGATTGATGCGTCGCTGCAATTTCACCTGGAATCGGTATTAGCTGAAAAGCGCGGCGGCGCCGTGGTGCTGAATTGCAAAAACGGCGAAGTGATCGCCATGGTGAGCAAACCGGATTTTGACATTGAACTTTTTTCCCGCCCATTTGGCGCCGGGCTGTTAAACCAATTGATGAATGACCCCAGCAAACCGTTTTATGATCGCATGTTGCAGAGCCTTTTTCCGCCGGGTTCCACATTCAAAATGATTACACTCTTCGCCGGTTTGGAAAGCGGTTTGATTGATCCCGATGAACGCGTTTTTTGCCCGGGTTATTATCGCTATGGGACGCGCGCGTTCGGCTGCTGGAAAAAAGGCGGCCACGGCACGGTGGATATGTTGCATGCGCTGGAACAATCCTGCGACGTTTATTTTTATCGCATGGGGCTTAAAATTGGGCTGGAACGCTGGATAGAGTATTCGCGCAAATTTGGGTTTGGCAAAAAAACCGGCATCGATTTGATCGGCGAAACAGCGGGGCTGGTGCCGGATGAAAAGTATTTGGATCGCGCGTACGGCAAAAATCGATGGAGTAAGGGGTTGATGTTGAATTTCGCCATTGGCCAGGGAGACTTATTGACGACGCCTTTGCAAATGGCATGTTTTGCCATGAATATTGCTAATGAAGGCAATAGCTTTAAGCCGCATATCAAACGCGGCACGCAGGATCCGGTGACGAGTGAAGAATTTTTTGATCAACCGGACTCGGTGAAGATTCCCGGAATTAGCGCGCATACTTATGCGCTGGTGAAACGCGGCATGTATATGGTCGTACACGGCGCCGGCGCCACCGCCCGCGGCGCGCAGGTGCCGGGTATTACCATCGCCGGCAAAACCGGCACGGCGCAAAATCCGCATGGCGAAGACCACGCCTGGTTTATCGGCTTCGCGCCCTTTGATGATCCGCAAATTGCCTGGTGTGTCTTTCTCGAAAACGGCGGCGGCGGCGGCGCAAATGCAGCGCCGATTGCGCGCGAAATCATTTCGTTGTTGCTGCGCGAGAATAAACTGGTTCCCGGTCCGGCGCGTTTTGCCGGCGCGGAAATGAGCCGCTAAGAACTTTAAAAATTGCGTCTGTCATGTTGCTGCGCCCTCCACCGGAAAAAGTCCGCGACCTGGATAAAATGATTATCGCGGCGATTTTTATCTTAGTCGCCATCGGCCTGATGGCGATTTACAGCGCCACCACTGCTCTCAACACCCCGGCAATTTTGAAAGATAATTTTGCCAAACAAGTCATTTGGTTTACCATCGGCGTCATGATCGCTTCCGTTATGGTGATTGCGCCGATGAAGTTTTTTTATAAATATGCGTACTGGTTTTATGGCATTGGCGTAGCGTTGCTCATTTTGGTGCTTTTGATCGGCACCGGCAAAGGCTCAAATCGCTGGCTTGTGTTTGGGCCGTTGCGCCTGCAGCCCTCGGAAATCGCCAAGATCGCGACGATTCTCGCGCTGTCCCGGTTTGCCGCCAGCGAGGGGATTGATTTGCGGCGGCTCCGCGATGTCGGCTTAATATTTGCGATTGTGTTGGTGCCGGCATTGCTGATTATCAAACAACCCGACCTCGGCACGGCCATCGTGTTTTTTTCGTTCGCCATGCCGATGCTGTTTTGGGCCGGTTTATCGCCCTTCGTTATTTTCGTTTTGCTCACGCCGCTCATGGCAATGTTGGCCTCGTTTCATGCCTACTCTTTTTTCCTCGTCATCGCTTTGATTATCGGCGTGCTCGTTTGGTTGCGCACGCGGCTGTGGATTATTATAGCGATTTTTGCGCTCAATGTCGCGGTGGGGGTCGTTACACCCAAAGTTTGGGAGGGAATGCACGGTTATCAGCGCAATCGTATTTTGACCTTTGTCGGCGTTTCCGAAGATCCGAAAGGCACCGGCTATCAAGTCAATCAAGCCAAAGTGGCCATCGGTGCCGGCGGTTTTTGGGGCAAGGGCTGGCAACGCGGCACACAAACGCAACTGCGGTTTTTGCCCGAGCAGCATACCGATTTTATTTTCACGGTGATCGGCGAGGAATTCGGTTTTTTCGGGGTCAGTTTTGTTATGATAGTTTTTTTAATCTTACTGTTGCGCGCGCTGATGATTGCCGCCTCGGCGAAAAGTAAATTCTCCAGCCTGGTCGTCGTCGGATGTGTCACGGCTATTTCCGTGCATGTTATTGTGAATATGGGCATGTGTGTCGGTGTGATACCGGTGGTCGGTATTCCGTTGCCGTTCTTGAGTTACGGCGGTTCGGCGCTGTGGACCAATATGGTCATTGTCGGGCTGATTTTGAATGCCGGAGTGCGCCGCTTTCAATACCTGTAAAAACCTTGACTTTCTTGGTGAACTTTCATACCTTTTAATACTATTGCAGGTGATAAACATTATAAAGGTTGGTCTTGTGAGTAGGATGCGAGGTTGTCGATGCTGGAAATTGTTGGGTTGCTTTGTTGCGCTGTTGTTTACTGCACCGATTTTGCCGGTTGGCGCCCAGACCCCTAAATTCGGCGTCGCGGTACGGGGCGGTATTGCACGGTTGGATGGCGATGTCAATATCAAGTCGTTGCGTCCCGAAGTCAATGGTGCTCTGCTTTTTACGTTGCGGCCTCATTTGCGTTTGAGCGGCGAAGCCGGTTGGGCTGATCTGGCGCTCGGCGCTTCGCCAGACACCTCGGTGTTACGCACAATCCCCGTCGCTATAAATCTCACTTTGCGCTTTGCACCATATCGAGTTGTGACGCCATTTGTGACATTAGGAGGAGGGGGAGCCTTCTGGAAACATCTCGACAAACGTACGCATCAAACCATTCGCCGGCCCGATTTAGATGAAAGTAATTTTGACTATTTTCTTCAAACTGCCGGCGGGCTGGAGTTCGCACTGTCGCCGCGCGCGAGCTGGCTCTTAGGTGCGACTTATCGTTACAGTTTGACGGATAAGTTAGACGCGCTCGTTACGGGCAAGCAAAATGATGCAATCCTCTCGGCGTTCACCGATTTCACGTTTCATTTTGGCAAGATTGCCGATGACGTTGATCGTGACGGCGTGATCAATCGCTATGATTTGAACTCGAAGCTTTCCGAAGATCGTGACGGTTATCTCGACCACGATGGTGTACCGGAGAAACGCATGGGCGGCAACATCGCCGATTATGTGAATACTGAAGGGCAGCAGAGCGGCGCAGATAAAGTGCAACCGATCGTCATTCACGAGCCGGTTTTACGGGCCGCGGCGGGCACCCAATTGCCATTGTCCGCTGAAATTTTTGAGAATCAAAAATTGCTCAAAGCCGCGATTCTTTATCGCCCGGCCAATACTCGAAAATGGTTGGTTGCGCCGATGCAGCCGGTGAAAGAAAATTATTACGCCGGCGTCATTCCCGCCGCTGTCGTGCAAAAGGCTGGTTTGGAATATTGTGTGGTCGCTGTTGATGAGGCCATCAGCGGCGTCGGTTATTCGGGCCTGCCGGATCGCCCCAATTTTGTGCGCGTGCATGGTCAAGAGACGAGTTGGCGCGTCGTTACCGGGCTTGCCGCCGCAGTTGGCTGGGGTACCGCAGCGTACTTGGTATTTAGAAAGTAAAGCAAACGTTTGGGGTTTGGCAATTATTTGGGAAAGTAACCTGATCGGGGTGTGGTCAATAAAACCAGAGGCAACGGAGAGATGAAAATGCGTCAAATCAATTTAAATCAAACGCCGCGAATTTGTTCGACACAACCGAATGGCTACTTGCTGATGCTCATTCTTTGTCTCGGTTTGTCGTTGCTGGCTTGCGGCGGCAGCAAACAAACCAAAGCGCCGGAAACCACCGACGGCGAAGTCGATATCGACAAGCTTTTGAGCAGCCCCGCCGATGCGGAAAAGGAAAATGCCGAAGATGCCGAGGTGTTGAAACTTCTCGGTATTACGCCGGAAAACGCTGCTGCCACGGACGCGCCTAAAATGGAACCGCAGGCCACCCCGGCGGAAGTCAAAACAGAGCCAGCGCTGCCGGGCACGGCGGATTTGCAAAAAGAAGTCGACCGTTTGCAGGGCGAATTGAACGTCAGAAATCAGCAGATCACCGACCTGCGTAACAGCTTGATGGAAAGAGATGCGCGGCTGGGAGAGTTAGAACGCACCCAGCAAACAGCGGCAACGCGTCAAACGAGCACGCGCGGTTTGACCGGCGGCAACGGCGCGATGCAGCGCTATGCCGATGCGCGCAATCTTTACGAGCAGCGCCGCTATGCCGAGTCGGCCTCGGCCTTTCAAGCCATTCTCGCGGAAAACGACAAAAGCAGTTACGCGGACAATTGCCAGTACTGGATCGGCGAGTGTTATTATGGTTTGGGAAAGTTTGCCCAAGCCATCGCGGAATTTGAAAAAGTGTTTACCTTTCCCCGCTCCAACAAAACCGACGCGGCGCTGCTAAAAATCGGCTTGTGTTATTTGCAAATGGGCGAACGGCAACAAGCGCGCAGCCAACTCGAACAACTGATTGCGACTTATCCAAGCAGCCAATATGTCGCCAAGGCGCGGAAGTATCTGGCCCGCTTGTAATTTGCTGTTTGAATAGTTCGCCGTTTTGCCTTTGGACGTAGCCCGGGCGGGCGTTTTTTCACTGCGAGGTTTACATTTTAGCCCGCCGTCAGAAGCGGAGACGACTTGAGTCGCTGAATTTTATGAAGCCATCACACGATGCCGGAATTACGCAAAGATCCGATAACTGAGCGCTGGGTTATTATTTCCAGCGAACGCGGCAAACGTCCTACAGATAGGACGATTGAACAGAAGCCGCGCACGGGCGGGTTTTGCCCGTTTTGCCCGGGGAACGAACATAAAACCCCGCCGGACCTGCGGGCGGGGCGGCCCGGCTCCGA
>CAYUVM010000175.1:0-8170 GCA_964447935.1 uncultured Cytophagia bacterium
CACATTGGGTAACATGATGGCGACGCGGTCGCCTATTTTTACGCCCAAATGTTGCACAAACGCCGCAACATGTTCGACCATCCGTCCCATCTCGGCGTAAGTGAAGCGCCGGCCAAAATAAATATACGCCGGTTGGCGAGGATGGCGCCGCACCGCGTCCGCAAAAATATCGGAGATTGTCTGGTTCGGGATTTCGACAGCTTTCGGAACCTGGATTTCGTAATGCGCCAGCCACGGTCTTTCCATCTCCTCCTCGCGTGCATGTTATTTATTACGCTTCAATTTATTCATTTGCAGGCGGAGAAGCAAGAAAAAATCTCACAAAAACGCATACGGCACCGGCAAATCCAGCATTGTGCGCAGGCCGGGCCGGGCCGTAATGATTTTCGGAATCGCGTTGACAAGCGCGCCGATCGTCGCGGTGTCGCCGAAGATGCCGCCTTCGATGCGCATTGACAACGGTGGATTGCCGGCGATCTCGATGCTGTCATGCGGCTTTTTCGCGCCGACAAACATTTGCAGTTCGAGCTTGAGGCGTTCTTTCTCGCCGCTTTTCACGCGCATTATTTGATGAATGCCGGTGATTTGCCCGGTCTCGACGGTGAGAAACGGCGTCTTCACGCGTTTTTCCGCCAGCATCGGTTTGAGACTCTCTTTAATTTCGTCCACCGGCCAGCCCATCGTATTCATCACCGCCAGCGCCGATTCGCGCAAGCCGATGTGGCCAAACGTGCCGCTGGCGACGCGCTCGCGAAATTCTTTGCGCGAAATACCCGCGCCAATTTTCTTTTGCAACGGCAAACGCCGGCGGCTTGCATCGACCACGCGGGTGGCGGTTATTTTTTCCACTGCGGTGCAAACGCCGGTGAGGCACAGCGGCAGAATATCCATCGAAAAACCGGGATTGACGCCGGTGGCCACCACGCCAACGCCGTGCTGCGCCGCCAAGGCATCAACGCGCTGGCAAAATCCGGCATTGCGGGGAAAAGGATAAAACAATTCTTCCGTCGAAGAAACGACGTGGGCGCCGCTGCGAATAATCGTGGCGAGTTGCTCTTCAATGCGATCTAAAAAAGACAGCGTGGTGTGCACGACGACTTGCGGCCGCCATTCGGCCAACGCCGCGGTGAGATCGCCACGGACGACGGCGCCGAGCGCTTTGTTTAAACCGCACACTTCACCGAGATCTTTGCCAATTTTGTTGGCGTCAATATCGAGGCCGCCAACTAACTCGACGCCGGCTTTTTCCGCCAGCACTTTAACACAGGCCTGGCCAATGGGGCCGAGGCCAAATTGCACGACACGAATACGATTCAAGTTTCCTCCTCAAAGCGGTTGAATTATCAAAAAATTTTAACCGCCAAGTCACGAAGACACCAAGAAAAGCTTGATGGAGCAGCCTCTTTCGCGTCTTCGTGTTGATGGTTAAGCAGACTGCATGTTTGTCAAATAACGTTCATGCTTTTTTAAAAATTTTCGACGCAGGTCATTAAAGCATTGCACCCTATTGCACCGGCCACGTAAAGTTAAAAATATTTTGCAAAAGCTGTGTATCCTGTGGTTTAAATTCAAAGCTAAAAATTCGGCGGCTCTGCGTCAGTTGGCCTTCGCGGAAATAAACATAGACTTTGCCGCTCGCCGGTTGCGGATTCGCTCGCGGACGCGCAACACGAATGAGAAAAGGGCCGGTGAGGATACGATCATTGCTGCGCCACTCAAAAACTTCCGGGCCGTATCCGTCGTTGTCATTGATTTGCAAACGTCCCGAACCTCCGACACTATCACCGGGTGCGGTAGCGGAAATAATTTGTTGCAGGGGATTCAAAATTTCCAAATTGAGATCAATCGGTTGATCCCACACCAGCGCGACGAGCACATCCGCTTTGCGGCCGGTGAAGATTACCTGTCTCGACGCTTCACCGTAGAACTCCTGGCCGCGATAAGCCAGCGTCCGCACTGTTGTGGTGTTTCCCAGCAGCATCACCGGATTTGCAAAGGCAGCGCCGCGCTGCACCGGGAATCGCACGTTCACACTGTCCGCGATAATTTCCAGCTCCGTTATGCTGCTATCCTGTACCTGTCCGGATAATGTGAACAGGCGGTTGCTTGTCGGCGGGATCGTTGTGGGAATAAACAATCGAAAAGCGATCGGCTCAAGCTGAATGGCCGCGGTCACTTGTTTGATTTTTTCGTCAAAAAAAATGAAATCCTGGCCGGAATACAGCAGCGCCAGCCCTTGAAAGGCCTGAATCTGCAAATCAAAAAAATTAACGCCGGCGTTTTGTAACGGCACTTCAATCGTGGTTTTCAAAGTGCGATCATTGCCGAGGCGAAATTCTTTGCGCACGACGTCGCGAGCGAGCACGCGATTGACATTGAGTGATTCAATATTTTCGCGGACGATGACGACGACGCGATCGACGGCTTGCAATGACACCGGCTGCCTGGTTTTCAACAACGACACGGCGGCGGGGTCTTCATGCGTGAACCGAAGATTGATTTGCACCTCGCCAACCCCCTCCGGCCCGGCAAGATAACCGCAGCTTTGGAAAAATAACGCCCAGCCAATAACCAGACCGCACCAATGTTTCATACTGCACCTGTTTTTACAAAAATCAAAATTCATAAATAAAGCCAACTCGCGCCTCGCCGCCGAGAATGCGGTTCCCATCGAGTTTGCCAACGGCGAAATGCGTTGCGGCTTCCATTTGCAAAGCGGGAAACAATCTGCCGCGCCAGCCCGGGCCGAGAGTGAACACGACGGCGTCATTGGCGCCGTTATTATTTTCGCTGTGCAAGCGCCAGTTGGTCGAAACCAGCCAAGCTGAGTCGTGCTGGATCGTGCGGGCCAATTCGGCAGCAAAGGTGAATTCATTGCCATAACTCACCGCGAAGCTGCTGTTCAGCGCAAATGGGCTTTGCCGTTTCAAACGATTTTCGGCCAACACAGAAACGCGCCATTTTTCCATCGTAAAAACACTGCCGAGACTAAAATTAATTTTGCCGTCGGCTTGAAAGATTTTGACGCCAGCCAGCTTATCGGCGGCATACCAGGTGTAACCGATATCGCCAAAGAGGCGATGCTGCTCGCCGAGCGGCCGATCAAAACCAAGCGCGATACTAATTTCCGGGCCAGGCAAATATTTTGTCGCGCCTGAAGTCGGCGTAAAGCTGCCTTTATAAATGCCGCCGAACGACCCGCCCAGCACCCACGCCCCAACCTCGGTGGCAGCGGCGAGACTCGCGCTCACTTCCACCCCCCCGCCAAAATAACTCGTTGGCATCGCCAGAGCATGTGAAGTAATTTGTTGCGCCACCAAAATTTCATTGGGCTTGAGCGCCGTGCGGCCGGAAGGCACACTGGCGCCAAAATTCAACAACGCGCGTTCTTCGCCGAGTATTAACGCGGTAGAAATTCGGGTGTCAGTAAAGGCCGTCAGACGGGAGGAGACATTGCCGTTGTGCAGGCTGGCACGGGTGGGCGTATTTAGGACGCTAATGCTAAAACGTTCGCCGAACGGATAGTGCAACAGCAACGGCATGACGATCTCATCCAGCGTTTGGGCGCTGCCGCTGCTCCACCGCTGAAAAACCAATCCGGTTTCAAAAGCGGCCCGTTTGATAAAATGTGAAGGCGGGCTTTGCGCCAAACTCAACGTCGCGAGGGTCAACAAAACACCAAAAGATCGCATATATCGTTCAGGGTAGTTTAATGTCGATAATAATTTCCCCTTTGGCGCCAAATACGCTGCGGCCTTCGAGCAACGGCTGACGCAACTCTTTGACAGTAGACTGGAGGCCGCTGCGCGACAAGGTGGGCGAGAGATTGCGGTTGGCAAAACCAAACGCGGGATTACCGTTCAGCGCCGTCCGCACCAAAGTGATTTTGCGTTTCTCGGCAACAGTCAAAGGCGAGTTGCCAATGGGGCTGCCAGCGCGGAAAGCGCGCGGATTGCTCGCAGCCCGGCTGCGCTCCAATTGTGTTTGGGCATTGGAGAATTTCGGATCGATCTTGATTGCCTCCTGAAATTCTTTTTGCGCGCCCGCTAAATCACCGCGATCGCGGGCTTCGAGGCCGCGCGAATAAGCGAGAAAGGCCAGCAAATTTTCGGTCGGAATCGTCAAGATCGCTTTTTCTTCGGCCTCAGTTAAGGTAATCCCCAACTCCTCAATCACTTTGAAGACGAGATTTTTTTCCAACCGGAAAAAGCGCGCCAGCTCGCCGGAAATTTCCCCAACCGGCAGCGCAGCCCTGGCACCGGCATCGGCAATAGTTGCATCCAGCCGTAGCCGGCCGCCGGCGAGATCGAGAAAGCTGCCTTGTAAAACATTTTTAACTCCCAGCAACTGGCCGACGCGCGGCGCCGTTTGCTCGCTCACCAGCCCGGTTTGGCCAAGCCCCATTTCTTCCATCAAGGCTTGCATTCGTTGGCGCTCGATCACGTTCAAAGTTTTCACCTGGCTGAGATCGGTAATCACCATGTCGGCGAGGCCTTTGGTCAGAGGATCGAAACCGGCGTTACCGCCGAGATTGCGAAAATTCAACACGGCGATGGAGCGTTCCGGGAACTGGCGCGTGTCCAGCGTGCGTTCATTGGCCAAAGCTTGTCGCGCTTCGAGCCGCAATTTGGCTTGAATTGCCAAATCCAAACGCGCTTCAATTTGCCGGCGATAGTCATCTGCCGCATAACCACGATAAAGCTTGATTGCGTCGTCGAGCCGGCCAATTTTTTCATACGCCATGCCGAGATAAAGCTGTGTCAACCCATCCTGCCGCAGGCGCTCTGCGGCTTTCTCCAAAATCAACGCCGCGTTTTTGAAATTTTGCGTTTCAAACAACGCCATGCCGAGATCGCGCACGGCGATGGTATTGGCCGGATTTTCTTTTACGGCCAGGCGCAGTTCCGTGAGCGCTTTGTCATATTCCGCTTTATCCAACGCCGCGCGGCCAAGATTGTAATGCGTCGGGGCGGCGCAGGCGGCGAGCAACAGCCAACCTCCGGCAAAGAGCAACAAACATTTCATGACTTGGTTTTCTCCAACGCGGCGAGGCGTTCTTTCGCTTGCATAAAATTAGCGTCAGCGGCAACGGCTTCACGATATTTTTTCTTCGCGCCGTTCAAGTCCTTGCGATCTTCGCAAGCCACGCCCTGCGAATAAAGCATGATGGCCGCAAATTTGACATTTTTTAAATCATCCAACTTCGCCAACTCGGTCGCAGAAAGTTTGAGCGCAAGCTCTTTAACCAACTTTTTATTCAGGGCTTTGACCATGTCAAAAAGCTGGTTCTCTTTGCCGGTTTCCTCACCGGCTTTTAAAATGCGGCCGGTCTCGACTTCGACCACACGCGTATCCACCCGCAATTTGCCGCCGGGTAAATAAATAAAACTGCCGAGCAAAAGATATTGAGCGCCGGCGAGTTTGCCGACTTGTTGCGCACTTTTGTCGTCAAGCATACCGGCCTGGCCGAGCTTCATCTCTTCGATGAGACGATGCAAATTCGCGCGCTCGACCAAACGCAGCGCTTGTAATTGCCCGAGTTCGCTGCTGAACATCTGTGCCAGCCCTTGCCGCAGCGTCTCCAGCCGCTGCCGATCCGCAAGGCTGTTATTGTCGAAATCAAGAACCCCGAGCGTCGGTTGGGCGAAAGCGGAAAACTGAAAAAACGATAAAACGATAAAAAGAATTTTGCAAGCGAAGTGACTCATAGCGGCCTTCCTGGTAAAACTATTTTTGTAACAATCCTGTGATTTTTTATGACACTGTATGTATAATCCAACATGTCTATTTTAAATGAAAATTTTTAAATTTCCAATTTAAAAATTTGTTTCGCGACGATTGGCAATCTCGTATGCCGCCACGCCGAACGCCACGGCAACATTCAGCGAAACTTTAACGCCGCGCATCGGCAACGCCATGGTCGCATCGCACAACGCTAGAATTTCCGGCGCAATGCCGCTAAATTCATGCCCCACGACGAGCGCCAGTGGAAATTGATAAACGGCGCGGCGATAGTCAACGCTGGCGGGCGTGCTTTCGAGCGCCAGCAAAAAGTAGCCGGCAGTTTTTAATTGTTGCAACACTTCGTGCGTGTGCTTAAAATATTCCCACGCCACCACTTCTTCCGCGCCGAGCGCCGCTTTGCGAATCTCCGGGCGCGGCGGCGTGCCGCTCATGCCGCACAGATAAAGTTTGTCGACGCCGGCCGCATCCGCGGTGCGAAAAATCGCGCCAACATTGTGCAAGCTGCGAATATTGTCCAGCACGGCGACGAATGAAATTGGCTTCATGATACGGCCGGGGCAAATCCTTCCGTTCCTGAATTTTCCGGCGTCGTGAGGAGCGCCGGCGCTGCTGACGGCGCCAGTTGACGATACAGGTGCAACTGGCTCGCGTATAAAGTTAAACGCAACAGCGTGCGAACCATCATGTACAATTGCTGCGCTAAAAACAGCATAAAAACGATCAAGCCATTGGGGGCATTCAAACTGTCGGCCAGCGGATTATAGATCAGCAGCACGCCGGCGCCGAAGGCTAACAGCAGCAAGCCCAGCCCGAAAGTTTGGAGAAAATTTCCAAAAACAAAATTAAGGCCGTGCCGTAACGATATCCGAGACGTCTTCTCGCCAGTAAGCACGGCGTGAATTCGGCTGTAATCCAGAATCATCCCGAAAATTAAAAAACTGAGGGCGCGTAAGCCGACCTTGGTCCAAGCACCCCAGTATGCAATGTTTTGATAGGGATCTTTGCCCCAAAACAAGCGCTGGAGGCCGGTCTCTAAAAATTGCACACAGAACAGCAGAACGAAAATCGGCAAGCTCCAAAGCACCAAGCGCAGGAAACGGCCAAAATATTTTGCGGCATTGCCCCAAAAGAAGGCCGCTTCATATTTATCGCCACTGGCAAAAACCGCGAATGCGCCGCCGGATAAAAACAGTGTGAAGAGCCAATTGGCCGCCGGCACAATAAGAATCAGCGTCATAATTATGGCGCCGGCGTCGTCATGATATTTTAAAAACTCGAAGAAAAAATCCATATCCAAATTCCCGCCTAACCGCGTCCCCAAGGTGCTATCGCCGATAAAATTTTGCAAGACCGCCCGCAACGGCAACAGCAGCAGCAATCCGAAAAAAAGATTCGCCAAATAAAAAACCCATAACAAGCGCTGGTTGGCCCGCACTTGCGCAAAGCCGGACTTAAGACTTGACCATAGCATGGCAGCTTTCTCCTTAAAAGAGACTGGTGACTACTGAGAACAAATTAAGAAATTCCGGTTGATCGAGCAAGAACTGCATCCAGAACAGCCAACGCGCTGAAAGTTTATTAAGGCCAAGGCTGGACGGTTCAACGGCCTTGCTATTGTTGGTGAAATTGACATCGAGCAGGATTTTTTGCTCTGGATCGACGGTGGCCGAAACCAGTTTGGTGGGTTTGGTATAGCGCAGCTTTTTCCACAATTCCTGCCCGTCCCATGTCTCACGAACCTTCTCGCCATTTGCAAATGTCGCGAGAACTTCAACGGGAAATTTGAACACGCCGAGCCGCCGGAGATTGATGCCACTTTCGTACATTGGGGCTTTGCTTGTGCCCGCAGCCGAGTCAGCCGCGTCAACCTTTATGCTCTTGCCATTGGTCATCGCGGAGTCCGGCGAGGCGATGGAAAAATCAAAATCATAGCCTTCGCCTTTCTTTATAGCACGGGTGAAAACGCGGTCAACGCTGTAATCAAGCACGGCATTTGAAAACAACGCTTGCTCGAAGAACCAGTTCAAATCCTGTCCCGCCACTTCGTTAGCTACGTTGATGAAATCACGCGTTTTCGGATGCTTGAAGCGCCAGCGTTCGACATAAGTCCGCATAATTTTCAACATGGTCGCTTTGCCTAAATAATTATGCAGTGTCGTCAACAACATGCCGGGCTTGGCGTATGAATTTGTGCCATAACTGCCGTTGGAATAATATCCCCACGCCGGGCGCACGGTCGGGTCGAGATCCACGTTGAACAAATACGAAGCCCGTTGCTGCTGGCTATCATTGATTTTGATGCCGAGAAAATCGATCACATCACCCACCGGGCCATACTTATCGTTCATGATTTGAATTTCGGTATAGGTGTTGATGCCCTCATCCATCCAACTTTCTTCAAACTCGTTCGAGGCCAGCAGATGAT
>CAYUVM010000176.1:0-8122 GCA_964447935.1 uncultured Cytophagia bacterium
ATATAACAAATTTTTAGTCAAAGAACAAGATTTGTAATCTGTCTAAGTAGAATTATCCAGACTGTAAAAAAGCTTCACCATGAGCGGGTTGGTTTCCGCATCGCCGATCAACAGCTTGAGCTGCAAACTGTTTTCCTCAAACACTTCCCGCGTGTCGAATTCACGGTTGAGTATTTTCACAAACGGCGTCGCGTTCACGCTGTTGTTGATGGTGAAATAACTCGATTGATCCTGGCTGTAAATGAAGCCTTGCGCATTCTTCAAAAATATTTTCAGCAGCCCGAAGACACAATCGCTGACTGGCGCCGTGTTCCACAAATATTCGCCCGTGTTCGGCGCGGACCGCGTGACGATCTGCCAATTTTTTCCGGCATCGGGGCTGAACCAAATTTCGACGCTATCTTTTGCCGTGATCGTGTTCCATCGGATGGGAGTCGCACCGCTCAACACGCGATGTGAGTGCAGATTGTTGAGCGTGATGGCGCCTGGCGTCATTTTATATTTGCTAAAAACCCACGGAAAGAGTAAAGGATAATCATACGCGCCGCTAAACACGCTCGCATCGTGCCGTCCGGTTTTGAATTCGGTATAGAAAAGATTGGCGTGGCTCGCTACGTATGTTGCAATCAAATTATCCGGCAAGCCGGCGCAATTGCGATAGCGGCAATCGGTATACACCGCCGTTTGTCCGGCTTGCTCGAGCGCCGCAATCATCTCGCGCGAAAAGCTCACCGGCACCACGTCATCCAACGCACCATGAAAATTCCAAACCGGAATATGCGCAATACCAGCGGCCGCCTCTGGAAAGAACCCGGCGCTCAGCGGAATGGCGGCGGCAAAACGGTTTGGAAAGCGCGTGATCAAATCCCAGGCGCCGAATCCACCCATTGACAGCCCGGTCACATAAAGCCGGTTGACATCGACACTGAATTCTTGGCTCAGGGAATCGACGAGATTATTCACCGTTGCCAATTCCGGCGTGATGGGCTGGCCAAAATCCGCATCCCAAAAGCGATTGAGCGGACATTGCGGCGCCACCACAAAACAGGGATACCTGGCTTGATTGACCGGATCAGCCCACGCCGTTGCCAGGCGATAAGAACGGATATGGATGAGATTATCGGAGCCGCGCTCACCGGCGCCATGCAACGCTAAAACCAGAGGATATTGTTTGGTGGGAACATAATTTTCCGGAACAAAAAGACGATAAGGCAACGTCGTGCCCTGATAGGTATGTGATCGCGCTACAAACTTGGCGACGATGGCCTCCTGGGCGTATGCTGCCGTCCAGAAAAATAGGATGAGGAGTAAAAGTCGATGCGTTATTCTCATTTTAATTCTCCGAAATAAAAATCATGCAAGATTTAATGGAAAGTTTGCAAACGCTGCCAATGCTCTTGCGCGCCGGGATAATTAGGATGGCGCTCGATCAACTGTTTGGCAAAAAGTTTGGCGTTCGCAAAATCGCCTGATTTAGCGTAGCCAATGGAAATATTATAAAGCGTTTCCGGATCATTCGGCTCGCGCTGCAAGGCTTGGCGCAGATAATCCAACCCTGACGATAGTTGATTTTTTTGCAGACAAATCGCGCCCAACCATTTCTGCGCCAGCGCCGTCGGCTCAACTGCCAACGATTTGTTAAAAATTTCAAACGCGGCGTCGAGGCGATTGAGCGCGAGATAACTCAAACCGAGCCGGAGATACGGCGCCACGACGTAAGGTATGCCAAGCACCAGCGCTTCATATTCGGCCGCGGCTTTTGCCTGCTGATTGGTTTTGGTGTAATGCTCGGCCAATTGCCAATGTGCCGCATCCCAACTGATTTCCTCGCGCCATTGCGCCGACGCCAGTTGCTCTAAAAAATTTTTCGGTTGCTCGTCGTGCGGCGCCGTTTGTTGATCATCCGGTTGAAACGGCCAATTTGACAGCAACACTTGCATGCGCTGGCGCGCCACTTCTTCATCCAATTCCGTTACGCCGCGACGCTGCCAGAAAACCGAGTCCGGCGGCGATGGTGCCGCTGCACTTGTCGAGATGAAATGATGCTTGGCGATATTTTCATCGAAGGTTTTGGCCATTAAAAAATAACCTTGCACATTGGCATGTACGTGTTCCAGCATCAGGTTGTTGCCGATGATCCCAGTCGGTGAGGCGGCGGCAAAAGCCGCATACATCGGCGTCACCGGAATATTGAATTGTGCGCCCAATTCGCGGAGAGCCTGATTTAAATCTTCGCCGGCGCGGAAACGCAAGGCGTCCAAATCTTTGGCGCGTAAAAATTCTTGTTGTGCATCGGCAAAACGATTAAGTTGCATCAACGCTTTGGCCATTTCAAAATGTAGAATCGCAGGAGTAGAATCAATTTGAGCGGCATGTTGGAAAGCCGATATTGCAAAAGCACCGCTATCAGCCTGCATCAAAGCAACACCGTAATCAAAAATTTTTTGCCATTCCGCACGATTGGTCGTTTCCGCAAACAGCGACGCAAACGGTTTGAGATCGCCGATGTTGCTGACCACTTCGCTGAGCATCACTTTGACGCCATGCGCTTGAAAAATTTGGATCATCTCCGTCAAATTCGCCCGAAAGTTTTGCAGCGTTTGTTCATAAAGCGCGCTGCGATAAGGAATATTCTTTTGTCCGACCAGGCGCGCCATCAGCGTCGCGCGATTGTCAGGTGCCGATGATTTCCGGCTAAAAACCGTTTGGCGCAGAAGCTGCACGAGCTTCAAATGCTGCAGCCGCAAATAGAGCTTGATCACCCAGCGGCGGTGGCCAAACGTCTCGGTCGAGGCGCTGCCGAACGCGCCGTAAAATTCATTGTGGCCGGCGTAAATCAAAATTGCATCGGGCTGATAATTGACCAACTCTTCGGCCAAATTCAACAATGTGTACGAGCTGACCGCCGGCAAGCCGAGATTGACCATTTCGATCAGCTTGTCGGGATGCCGGGCTTGCAAGCGCGCTTGCAGCATGCGCGGAAACGAGCCATTGTTGAAATACGGAAATCCCGCGGCCGCGGATTCACCCAAAACAAAAATGCGATATGCATGGGTCGGCTTTTGTTTGCGGAAAGCGTCATACGAAGTGGCCGGCAAGAAATTTTGCGCCAGAAAATACCGCCGCCCGATTTGCGAGTTGGTGATCCAATACGCCGGATTTTTTTCGAGCGTCACGAACAGATCGAGGTTGTCTCCGTAGCCGAAAACTCGCAGCGCGGCCTCGAACATGAGTAAGATCAGAAGAGGTGTGGCCAACAACAAGAAGCGGAAGAAGTGGTCCTTTTTAATGTTCATGCAAACAATATAAAAAAATATCTTTGGCGTGTCCAGTGCTTTTTCGCCAGTTGCGTAATGGGGTAGCGCCGACCTTCTGTCGGCCCCGTAAGCGGGCGCTACGATTCCCCTTATGCGTGAAATGTTACCCAGTTGCAATTCACGGCGCCGATGATTATATTTAGACCATGATCACCTCACGAAAAGTTTTTTGTATTCTATTGCCGGCCTTCGTTCTCGCAGCAGCCTGCACCAAAAAAGAAGCGCCGCCGGTGGTGGCGCGGGTCGGCACTCTCACGATCACCGCTGATGAGTTTCACCGCCGTTTTGAAACAACGCCGCGGCTGCAGCAATTTAAAGATATCGAGCAGGCGAAAACACTTTTTCTGAACTCGTTGATAGCGGAGAAACTGCTGGCGCTGGAAGCGGCGCAAAGACGCCTGCTGGAGTCCCCGCGCTTGCGCGCCTTTTTGGCGCAGATTCACCGCGAAGCGACGATCGAAGAACTTTTTAACGAAAAGGTGGCCAAACCGAATCGCGGCCAGCAGGCCCGGCTGGACCGCGAGATTGCCGGCGACGAGTTCATGAAATATTTTAAAAAGATCATGGCCGGCAAAAAAACGGAAGTACCGCCGGCCGGATTTAAATTTTTGACCGAGCGCCTGGAAGAAATTTTTCACATCGGCGAAGATGCGACGGTGATGGTGCGCAAGCTGAACCCCTCACCCTTGAGCACCGGTGAATTTTCACAAGCCGGCCAAAGCCTGCAAGCAAGCCTCGACGAAATATTGGTGCGCTTCGATGATGATTCTGATTGGGCGATCAAAGAAATTTTGCAGCGGCTCAGCGTCGGCATGTATCATCTCGATTTCAGCAACCGCAAAAAATTTCGCCTGAGTTTGCGCGAAGCGCTTATTACGATGATTGAGCAGGAATACGTTTATAAAGCCGCGGTGCAAGAAGGCCTGGATAAATCGCCCGAAGTTGCAGCGGAAGTGGTGATGTGGCGGGAAAATATGCAGGCGCAATTGCTCGTGCAACGGCTCGCGGCCGCGGAAAACGAGATGGACCTCCAGACGCCAACCGGCGAACAGGCGGAATTGGTCGCCAAGACTTTGTTGGCGCTTGCCGAGACGCACCGTATCGAAATCAATCCGGAAATTCTGCACCGCACACCAGTGTCCAATGCCGGCCTTTTACTCCTCAAAACGCATTTTCCGGGCCGCATGGTGACGCCGCCGAGCCTGCCGTTGGAGCATCTCACCGTTTGGCAGGAAAAGGTGGCGGCAAAAGCCAAACACGAATGAGCAAAAAGAAAAACAAAACGCTTCCCAAAAGAGAGCGACAAACTCTTGTGCCCGCTGTTGCACCGTTGTCGAAATCGCGGCGCCGCATTTTCACGGCGGCGGCTTTGCTGTTGCCGATCATTTTGTTGATTCTGTTTGAAATGGTGCTGCGGCTGGCGGGATATGGCGACGATCTGCGGCTGGCGCGACGCATTGAAGAGAAAGGCCAGGTTTGGTGGGAGATCAACAAAAATGTCGGGCGGCGCTATTTCGGTTTGCAGCCCGAATTTGCTCGCCAGGCCGAAGAGGCCCGCCTCGCTTTCGCGAAACCCGCGAACGGTTTCCGCGTCATTTGCCTCGGCGAATCCAGCATGGCCGGTTTCCCTTATAATAAAAACGCCACAATGCCCGGTATATTGCGCACTTATTTGCAGCAACTTTTTCCGGCGCGTGAAATCGAAGTGGTTAATTTGGGCATCGCCGCGACCAACAGTTTCACCGTGCGCGATTTGCTGCCCGAAGTGATCGACCTGGCGCCAGACGCCATTTTGATTTACGCCGGCCACAACGAGTTTTATGGCGCGCTCGGGGCCGGCTCGACTTTTTCGATGGGCGGCAACCGCGCGCTCATCAATTTATATCTGCGGCTGTTGCACTATCGCGCGTTTTATCTTTTGCAACAAGCCGTTCGCCAGGTGGCGAGTTTATTTCAAAACCCGAATAGCTCCGCTACCAAATCGGTGATGCAAACGATGGCGCGGCAGCAAACGATTCCTTATGGCAGCGAACTGTTCGAGACGGCGAACGCAGCATTTGCCGAAAATCTGACCGAGGTTTTGAGGCTGGCGCGCGCGGCGCGCGTTCCGGTTTTAGTGGGCAATCTGGTGTCGAATTTAAAGAACCAGCCGCCGTTTATTTCCGGATCAAGTTTTAATTTACGCACCGCGGAGCAAAAGGAGTGGCGGGAAACTTTTTCAGCGGGCGAGCAACTCTTGTACGCCGGACAACCGCAGCTTGCGCTGGAAAAATTTTTATCGGCCGGCCGGATCGATTCGTCGTCAGCCCAGTTGTTCTTTAATCTGGCCCAATGTTTTTTGAGTGCCGGCGATACGAGCAAAGCTGCGCATTTTTTTTCCCGCGCCCGCGATTTTGATTTGTTGCGTTTTCGGGCGCCGGGTACGTTCAACGTTTTGATCAAAAAAGTTTGCGAGAAAAATTCGGCGCCGCTGATCGACGTGGAGCGTGCTTTCCGCGAGCGCAGCGCCGGTGGAATTATCGGAAATGAGCTGATTGCCGAACATCTCCATCCCACCGTGCGCGGTTATGCGATGATGGCGAAAAGTTTTTTGCACGGGCTAAACGCGGCGAAGTTGCTGCCAGCCGTGATCGATTCGCTGCGTTTGATCGCATTGCCGGAAAATCCGGCAGCGCTCAATATCACTGCGCTGGATGAAAATATCGGACGGCTTCGCGTTCTCAATTTGACTGCGGAGTGGCCGTTTAAACAACCGGTCGATTTGCCGGTCGTGATGGAGGCGGCAATCGCGCCGTTGGTGGACGAGGTGGCGATGCGTTACATCAATCGCGAGAGCACTTGGGAGCAGGCGCATATTGCGCTGGCGGAAAAATTGACCGCGATGAAAAAGCACGAAGCCGCGCTGGCGGAATATCGCGTGCTGGCGCAGGAATACCCGCAGGAACACGCGGTGTTGGATAATATCGGCGAGTCCCTCATTTCGTTGCAACGTTACGCCGAAGCGTTGCCGGTGTTTGCGCGTTCGATCGAGCTAAATTCGAGTTCACCTCTGGCGCGAGCCGGAGTGGGAAAGGCTTTCATGTTTCTGGGGAAATATCACGAAGCCGAGGCTGCTTTACGCGAGGCGCTTAAACTTGACGATGCCGCCCATTATTTTTCCCCGCCGCAACGGTCGTTTATGCTTTATCTCTGGGGCGGCGCGTTGACCAATCTGCTGCGCTATACCGACGCGGAAAGAAAATTTATCGAGGCGTTGCAGGTCGATCCGCAGAACATGCTGGCACAGAGTTTCCTGTTGACGCTGCGGGGGAAATTGAAGAAATAATGTTACGGCTTTTCATATTCCGTAATGAAACAATCGCGCACGATTCCCACCGTCTTTAAACTATCCCCTGCGGTTTGGGCGGCTTGCTTGCTGCGGTACTTTCCGACGCGGAGACGATATAACCGTTGTGATGGTTCGGGCTTGAGAACATTGACCTCGAGGCCACGGCGGCGCAGTTTATCGGCTTCGCGTTGCGCCGTTTGTACCCCGCGCAGCGCGCTGACCTGCAACGCGTAAAAAACTCTGGTCGTGTCTTCCGGCAGCGAGGCCGGCACAGCCTGTGAGGTTTTATTGCGCCCGCCGGAGAGCGCCAGGTAACCGGCGCCGATGAAAACAACAACACCGGCCACGGCGAAAACAATTTTCCGTTGCGCCTGCAGCCGCGCATACAATTCCAACAGTTGTTGTTGCAGGTGAAAGAAAATTCTTGCAACGCGGAATCGCAACGACTGCGCCTGCTGTTCCTGCCGTTGCAACGTCCAGCTCGAAATTTCCGCCGGGGTAAAATCTGCGGTAATAGCGGCCACGGCTCGGGCTAAAGCATCATGGCGGCCGGCGCGTTGCAAATTTTGCTGTTTTTCATAAAGCAACTGCCGCATTGACGCATGGTTGTTCTCATCATTTTGCCAGGCGCGAATATAACACCAGGTTGTAAAGTCATCCCGTCGGCGGGAATTGAGCAGCGCCGGAAGCGCAAGAGAAATAATCTCCGGCGTCAGCGGCCCGTTGCGCGCCAGATATTTGCAATAAACATGCTCGGCGCGCAAATGCGTCCGGCGTTCCTGCAAATATTGGCGGGTTAAAAAGGTCAGAAGATCATGATCGTCCGGCTGCCGTTCCAATAATTCCTCGGCGAGATCGATGGTGGGAAGCGTTAACGCCGGTTGCAACAAAACAAAGTTTTTGAGTAGCTCGTAACTCTCTTCGGCGCGAATGCCCTCGCGCATCGCCTCGATAACCTGCTCCCGATGCTGCGGTTCCTCCAGATGGGCGGCGTGAAAAGAAAAATATTGCCGTAGTAAGCGCCGTTTTAATTTTTCCTGAAAATTTTTGGCGAGCAGGCCGTTGGTAAATAAAGTTTGCAACCGCGCCAATACGATTGCAGTTTGCGCATTTTGATTTTGGGCAATTGCTTCACGGCCGGCTTCCTCAAGCAGTGAAAATCGTTGCGCGCCGAGACGAGTTAAAATAAAACTAATGACGGCAAAAAGTGTAATCCACACCAATGCAATGACGGCGGCATCACCTAAAGTTGCGTCCGTCGCCAGCCCCTCGCGCCATAACCATAACACGGCGTAGGCGATGAATGGCAGCAACAACAGGCTCCAAAACAGGCGAAGAATGAGCCAGCGAAAAGTTAGCATAGTTTTTTCGATTAGCCGTTTTTGCAGTTGAAGAAATTTTGATTTTTTGCAGAATTTTTTCAACAGTAAAAAGAAAATGTCATGCGGGAAGCATTTTGTTCCGCTCAAGCATGGTG
>CAYUVM010000177.1:0-8113 GCA_964447935.1 uncultured Cytophagia bacterium
AAGAACAAAAAAACGAAAACGTCATAAACTAACTTAACATTGTCAAGTTAATTTCAGATTCAAAACCTTTTCATTCACATCATTGTTCGTGATCGTCAATATTCCCGTCTGCAGTCCAACAGCGAGAGGGCTAAACTGAACGTTCACCATGCTGCTGTCATTCGGCAAAAGCGTCGATTTGGTTACCGCCGCAATGATAAACCTGCTATTATTCGAGTTTATTTTGCTAATGACCAAACTTGCCGAACCGCGATTAAAAATTTTCAGTGTCAAAGTTTTTGTCTTTTTCACCTCCACGTCATCAAACTGCAATAGCAAGGGTTGGATCGAAATTTCCGGCAATTGTGAAGTGACCCCGATTGCGCTTAATGGAATTTTTATCAAATTATTCTTTACGTCATTGTTGAACACTTTCAACGTATCGGACTGGCTGCCAATAGCGGAAGTGGAAAAACGCACGACAATCGGTCTTGTTTCTTTTGAATGAACCGTGAATGCCGACCCGCCGACCACCGAGAAATTCGGATTGTTCGTGCTGATTGACAAGACCTTTAAATCGAGAATGCCGGAATTTGAAATATCGACGATCAGATCGGCTGTTTTATTCAGAGAAACATTACCAAAATTCAGCGTGGCAGGAGTAACACTAATGATCGCGGTGGGCAGAATTCCGATTCCGCTCACACTTATAGTCTCAGCAGGAAAACCGGCGAAAGTAATCGTCAACGTGCCCGTCTCGCTCACAGCGGCAGTCGGAGCATATCTGACATTTACGACCGCGCTATCACCCGGGGCGACGTTAAAATTTTTGCTGCCGGTAATTGTAAATCGGGGATTCGTCGAAGTGATGCCAGTTACCTGAATACTGTTTTGGGTAAAATTATAAACGGAGAATTTTCCGTCTTGTGGGTATCCCATGTACACTTGTCCAAAATTCAATACCACCGGATTTGCCAACACCAACCCGCGATTAGTCAAAATGGTGATGATGTTGCTGCCATAATCGGCCGTGGCCAAATCAACGTCGCCATCGCCATCAAAATCTGCGGTATAAATGGCATTGGGGTTTTTTCCAACCATGTAATCCCGTTTAGCTTGAAAAGTACCATTCCCATTATTTTTGAGGATAGAAACACTATGTGCTTGAAAATTTGCAACAGGCAGATCAATATCGCCGTCGCCATCCAAATCTGCCCCAAAAATTGAAGCTGGAGATTGCCCTGCTTGAGGAGCGGAACTGCCGAAAAAACCAGCGGTGCCATCATTCTTAAAAATATACAGTCCATTTGAATTCGATCCTACGAGATCATTGTCGCCATCGCCATCCAAATCAGCAATGAAAAGTGCAGTAGGGCTACCACCGATAATGACTTCTGACAATGTTTGAAAAGTACCATTGTTGTTTTTTACAATCGTACCCCTACCGTTAGCGCGGCGCAGAAAAAAATCTATATCCCCATCGTTATCCAAGTCGGCAGCTAGTGCTTGGCGTGGAAGAATTTCAGAAGTTGACAGCTTTAACTCAAGGCGGTCGGTAAAGGCACCGCTGCCGTTATTGATCAAGACCGCAACAAAATCACGAATGCTTGGCGCCAGCAAATCCACATCGCCGTCGCTATCCATATCTGCCGCAAAGAGCGATTGCGGACGCGTAGTCGCCAAATACCTCGCTTGGTTTTGCCAACTGCCGTCGTTGTTGTTTTTTAGGATGACGACCGAATCGCTGCCCGTCATGACCACCGCGACGTTCATATTCCCATCCCCGTCAAAATCCGCAGCAACTAAATCACGCGGAGCTTTTCCCAACACATAAGGCGCCGCCAATTGAAAGGAGCCGTCACCTTTATTTTTCATCATGACCACCGAACCATCTGCTTCATTCGCGACGGCCAAATCGATGTCTCTATCTTTGTCAAAATCCGCGCCAAAAAGCGCTTGAGGTTTGTTGCCGATATTATAACTGCCTTTCGCCACAAACCAGCCAGAAGATACCATAATGGCAACGGTAAATTGTCCCGTAAATTTATTTAACGGTTGGCCGCTTTGCGTGGTAATGCCACTGGTCAGTGTGAAATAAACGGTCTCTCCCGGAATGAATGGCTTGTCTGGAACCAACGTCACTCCCTTGAGCGCGGCATGATATGAAATCACACCGGTATGTGGTCCACTTTGCATTCCCCAAACGCGAAATGTTGTGTTATTAATCGTTCCAGCGTTCATGTCTTGATTAAAGTTGACTTTGATACTGGTTGTCGCGGGAACGTGTAGCGCGTTTTGCGATGGTGAAACGCCGGAAATTTGTGCTTCTAATGAGTTAACAAGCAATAGAGGAAACAGTAAATTGCTTAAAAATTTGAAGATCGTTTGGCAGCCGCGATTCGTAATGAAATTCATTTTGCCCTCGTGTCGTTTGATTCAGTTAGCATCCGCGCATCCCCTGCATTGATTCAGCGCCGCCCTTGGCACCTTGTTTTGTTGTATCAACCTTGTTATGTGTTTTTATCGCACGATCATCATCTTCATCACTTGCTCAAAACTCTCCGCTTGCAAGCGGCAAAGATAAATCCCGCCCGGCACGAGCTGGCCTGCGGCATTTCTGCCGTTCCATGTCGCATTGTAATACCCCGGCGCCTGCTGCGCATTCACCAGCGCGATCATCTCACGACCCAGCATATCAAAAATTTTCAGCGTCACAAAGCTTGTGTGCGGCAATTGATATTTGATCGTCGTCGCGGCATATTTCGCAGCAAGCGCAAATGGATTCGGATAATTTTGCTCGAGGTGAAATTCGCCCGGAATCAGATTATTATTCTCCTCCACCGCAGTAATTGTGCTCGACGTGCGAAACGTCGCCCGCTCCGGCCAGGTCACGGTGACGACGCCGTCGGAAACTTTCAAATGCCAGGTGTAAGTGGAATTCACTTTCAGCCGCGAAATGATATTCAATAACGTACTGGTGTCCCGTACAGCCGGGAAGGTGAGATCAAGCTCGGGACCTTTAAGATTGATCACGTACTTCACCGTATCCTCTTTGTCGTTATCAAACGACCGGCTCCAAAGAAATTTGAGCGGCTTTTGTTTGTTTAGTTGTACCATCTCGTTATTCGCCGGCGTGAGCAGGCGCGGCTGGCTCGGATCATTATTGGTGACGAGAAACAATTGTTCTGCGGATTTGCCGCCGCCGGGCGCAAGGTTCGTCAACGAAAAATTGCGCGGCCCGCGCTCCGCGTCCGGCGTGATCGTGAGGTTCGCAATCAACCGATTAGCATTGGGCACAATAATCGAATTGATCACTATTCCCGGTCCCACATTCACCACCGTGCTTTTGTTAATAAAATTTAAGCCGGTAAAAACGATATCGACGCGCTGCTTGCGAAATGCAAAGGCCGGTTCCAGTTTTTGTAAAATGGGGGCCGGGTTGCTAATCGTGAAAACTCGCTGATCCGAAATTGCGCCTTCGCCGTTGCTCACCGCAAAATTACGCGCGCCCAGATCCGCGGCCGGACTGATGGTCAGATTCGCCGTTAAACTGTCGGGCCGGTGCACCGTGACGCGATTGACGATCATGTTCGGTCCGACGATCACCTCACTCAAACTGCTGTGAAAATTTTGTCCTTTAAAACCGACGTCCAGCGTTTGCAGCCGCCTGCCGCTCACCGGGTTGATGCGCGTTAAAATCGGCGTTGGCATCACCGTAAAAATGGCGCCCGCCGAAACCCCGCCGCCGGGATTCGCGTTGGTCACGGAAAATTGATGCAGGCCGGGCAATGCGTTTGCCGCAATCGTAATCGTTGCTGTCAAACTATCGCGGCGATGCACGGCAACATTATTCACGATGATTCCGGCGCCGACATGTACCGTCGTTGCGCCCGCAAAAAAATTATCTCCGGTGAAGCCGACCCGCAGCGTTTGCAACGGGGCGCCGCTCACCGGCGAAATGCGCGTCAACACCGGCAAAGGATTGCGCACGATAAAGGTTTGAGGATTCGAGGCGAAGCCGCCGTTATTGATTACTTTAAAATTTCGCGGGCCGGCATTCGCCGCTTCCTCAAGAAGCAAACCCGCAGTGATACTGTCCGGGCTGTGCACGACTAAATTATTCACCTTAATGTTCGGCCCAGCTTCTAAGCTACTGACTCCGCCGATGAAGAACGCGCCTTTCAACCCGACGATAACTTTTTCCGAGCGGGTGCCTTCGGCGGGGCTTAATTTTGCCAAGCTTGGCGTGGGGTTGATCACCGTAAAGATGCGGCTCTCAGAAACCAGTCCATTGCCATTGCTCACCGTTACATTACGCGGCCCGACAACGGCATTGACGCTAATCGTAATATTCGCCGTCAAACTATCGGGGCGCTGCACAACGACTTTATTAACGAGAATGTTTGGCCCGAAATTTACACTGCTCAAATCGTCAACAAAATTCGCTCCTTTAACCCCGACCTCTAATGTTTGGAAACGATAGCCGGACACCGGAGTCAAGCTGGTCAATACCGGCGCGGGTTTGCCGACGATAAAAGTTTGATTCAGTGATTTACCGCCGCCCGGTTCACTATTCGTAATAAAAAAATTCCGCGACCCGATCAGTGCTTCGGCGCCGATGGTGAGGCTCGCCGTCAAGCTATCGGAACGGTGGATCACAACGCGATTTACCGTAATATCCGGCCCGACGTTCACACTGCTAACTCCACTGATAAAATTTGCGCCTTTAAATCCCACCGCGAGTGTTTGCAAGAGGCCGCCATGGTTCGGTAAAATTTTCGTCAACACCGGCGAAGGGTTGCTGATGGTGAAAGTTTGCGGATTGGAAGTTCCGCCGCCGGGGCCGGGGTTCACCACAAAAAAATCACGCATGCCATTTGCCGCTGTCGAAAAAATCGTCAGACTCGCCGTCAAACTAGTCGCGCTCACAACAGTGATCGAGTCAACTTGAATTCCTTGGCCCGCATTGACTTTTGTCACGCCCGCGAGAAAATTTGCGCCTTTCAAAGTCACTTTGAATGACTGGCCGCGTCCACCCTTGGCCGGTGTAATGTCGGTTAACGTTGGCGCGGGGTTATTAATGGTGAAAGATTGCGTCGTGGAATTGCCGCCGCCGGGTGCAGCGTTGTTCAATGAGATCGAACGGGTCCCGAGAGCTGCTTCGGGCGTGATCGTCATGGTCACCGTGAGGCTATCACTGCGATGTACGTTGAGATTATTCACCAAAATGCCCGCGCCTACATTCGCCGTGGTTACTCCGGAGAAAAAATTGGCGCCTTTAAATCCGACGCTGATTTTTTGCAAACGGTTGGCGGCGGCGGGGTTGAGTTGGGCCAGAATCGGGGCGGGGTTTTCTACTGTGAAAGTTTGTTTTCCCGAAATACCGCCGCCCGGCCCATCGTTGATAACAAAGAAATCGCGCGGGCCAGTTGCCGCATTCGCCGCAATCGTGAGGTTTGCCGTTAGGCTGTCCGCATGGTGCACAGTGATTTTATTGACGGTGACATTGGGCCCGGCATTCACACTGGTGAGCCCGGCAAAGAAATTTTTCCCTTTAACGCCGATATCCAAACCTTGCAGGCGCCTGCCGCTAAGTGGAAAAATCTTCGTCAACACCGGAGCCGGAAGCGGTTTGCCAATGCCACTGACTTTGAGATCAAGCAGATTCTCGTTGGCGTCATTGGATTTGATCGTGATGATGCCGTTTTGCCAACCTTCCTGCAGGGGATTAAAGTTGATGGTAACGTCGCTGCTATCGTTCGGCAATAAAACAAAACTTTTGGCGGAGATAACTTGGAAGCGATTGTGATTTGACGCCACATTATTAACATTCAAACTCGCCGCACCACGATTGGAAACACGGAGAGTCAAGGCTTTCGAGAACTTGACTTGCACAGAATCAAATTGCAATTCCGCTGGTTGCACCGAGATTTCTGGTAACGCACTGGCAGTGCCGGTGCCGCTTACCGGAATTTTGGTAATTTTGTTGGTTGAATCGTTGCTGAAAATGCGTAGCGTGTCGATTTGCGCACCGGACGCTAACGGCGTAAACCGGATAGTGAATAATTTGTAACTTTGCCGCGGAATCACATGCACGCTGCCACCGATAAGCTTGAAATTCGGATTACTGAGCAACATATTCGAAATATTCAAATTGCTCGCGCCGGTATTGGAAATGGTGAGGATTACATCGCCGGTTTTATTGAGGCTGGCGCGGCCAAAAGTTAGTTCGGCCGGTTCCAGCTTCATCACTGGCATGGTGTGAACTTGTGCAAGCGCGATATTAAAAGAAATGGTAAGAAAAACGTAAAGAACGGCGCGCGCGGTCGAACGCAAAATCGATTTCTTCATGGTCGCTACCCTAAAATTAATCCAATCGTCAATAGCGCTCCACGCTCGCAGCCACGCGATGAAAATGAGGCTCACCCTAAGATAAAAACATACCCTCGTCACTTAGCAAATGCGTGATTTCAAAATTCTTCCTTTAGCACGGTTATCAAGCGGTTCCCATTTTCGTAATTGCAATTCGTATTTCGAATTTGTACTTTCTCCATTCGCCAAGATCGTGAAACCCAATTGACCTCGCAACCTCGGATTTCAGGCTTTTGCGGGAATCTCAATAGGCATAAAACCTTGTCGTGTAAAATTTATTTAACAAGCGCTACAACGGTTTTAAGTCGAGGCTTGGCATGTGAGTTGTAATAGAAATGGGCAAGAGAAGGTTTAGGATGCTGACAGGTAGGTCGGCGATGTAAGGATTGTGGCTCCCCCTCACAGCCAAGAGGCCCAGGGTCTTATGACTCGGGCCTTTTTTATTTCGAATTCTTACGGTTTACGTTCGTATTGAATTTCCTCCATCCAGCTTTCTTTGCCTTCTTGATACCACGTCCACTGCGAGCTAAAACTATTTTCATCTTTGAATCGAAAGACGGCCTTATCCATGTGCCCTTTGTCACGCGACGGGAGATTCGTCGCGTCGAGAAAAGTAAACGTAATGGCGCGGCCATTGTCAGCGAAAGCCGTGGCGGCCAACCGCGGCTGGCTGCCGGCGACGCAATAATGCGTGAGCAGCAACCGCGAGCCGTCGAGATAAAACATGGTCATCATCGTTTCGTTGGGGTGTGCGTCAAAAGAATTTTCCACCACCACCGAGCCTTTCGCAATGGTTTTGAACGTGATATCTTCAGTCCAACCTTTGGTGCTGCGGCCAATCCAGCGGCCGTCGAGTTTTTTGAAAAGTTCAAAACCGTTTTGGGCAAATTCGGCGGTATTATTCTTAGCGTTTCCATTGGTGCCGTTGACTGCTGTCAACATTGCGGCCTCCAGTTGCATCAACTTCAGTAGATTACCGGAAGGATCGTTGAAGGCGACAAAACCGTTTTTGTCCAACGAAGTGATTTTCACGCCACGTGCTTTTAAAGCTGTTGCTGCAGCGGCCAAATCCGTTGTACCCAAAATGATCGTGCCGTTTCGCCGTCCTGATTTTGCCGGTGTTTTGGCGCCTCCGTGCAGCACCAGAGCCACGGCGCCATGTCGTTGCAGCGGCAAATCCGGCAAATATTCCCGGCTGTAAATTTGAAAACCGAGCGTGGTAAAAAAAGCTTCTTCCCTTTCCAGGCTCTCGCCAACCACCCCAATATTGAAAACGGCCGGTTTGCTCTCTGCCGTTTTATTGTCGTTTGCAATGTCCAGCAAATTAATCGAATTGCCGAAGGGATCATAAACCGTCACGACTTTTCCCAGCGCAAAATCCTGCGGTGCGGCATTTTCAACGATACCACCGCTGTGGCGGACGGCCGCAACGGCTGCGGCTAAATCCCCAACCCGCATATTTAAGTGCGTGTAAGCGGCGTCTGTTGCTGCGACTTTGGCCGCGCTCCGGCTCAACAATAACCGGAACCCGCCGTTACGCAAAATTTTCGCCGGTGCACAGCAACTGTTCTCTTCAACTTCAAACCCAAGGGCCTCGGTGTAAAACTCACTAGCGCGTTGCAAGTCCGAGACGCCGTGCTCGATAGCCCAAACATACGGCGTAAAATTCGGCGGCGTATCGTTCGATTGCGCTGAAACCATTCGTGGTAAGACACTGTAAAAAAATAAACTTTACAATTGCTTAAGTTTTATGTATATTGTA
>CAYUVM010000178.1:0-8106 GCA_964447935.1 uncultured Cytophagia bacterium
CGGGTGGAGTGAGGACAATGGACTCGCTGATTTTGAGCGCAGAAGAAGTAAAGCGTTTATTAGATCTCGACGACATGCTTGAGGCGCTTGCCGATGGGTTCAAGGCACTCACGGCGGGACACGTCTGCGCGCCGCCCAGAAACGAAGTAAGAATTCCCGCCGGATTTTTACTTGGTATGCCCGCTCATTTACCCGGTGATAATATCGCCGTCAAACTCGTGTCGGTATTTCATGGCAACCACCAATTCGGCATTCCGGGTCATCAGGCGCTTATTTGCTTGTTTGACCCCGAAACGGGTTCAACTCGCGCCATCATGGATGGCACTTACGTCACGGCGGCCAGAACGGCCGGCGGTGCGGCACTGTCGACGCGATTACTAGCCCGCGAGAACGCCAGCACGCTGGCGATTATTGGCGCAGGTATTCAGGGCGAGTCGCATCTCAAGGTATTGCCGCGAGTGCGCCATTTCAAGGAAATACGCGTTGCCTCTTTGCATCTCGCGGATGCGCAACGCGTTGCGGCGCTTGACTCGCGTGCCGTTGCAATTGCCTCTTTCGAGCAAGCTGTGCGCGGGGCGCATGTGGTGTGCTTGTGTACGACGTCGAGCCAACCCGTCATTCAGCACGAGTGGCTGGGAGAAGGCGTGCACGTGACTTCTGTTGGCTATATGCCGCCCGGCGGTGAATTAGCACGCGGGATTATTGAGAAAGGCCGGCTGTTTGTGGAAACCCGGCTGGCATTTGAACCAACGCCTGTTGGGTGCGATGAGTTAAACGGCCTCGACCCGAAGATCGGCACAGAGTTGGGAGAAGTATTGCTCAATCTTCGCCCCGGCCGCCAATCGGCCCACGAGCTTACTGTGTACAAGTCAATGGGGCATGCGGTGGAAGATACCGTCACCGCAAACCTGGTTTATAAGCGTGCGAGAATGGAAGGCGCGGGGATGGTTGTGCATATTTAGCTTTGAGTATATTCTAACTCTTTTCGCGCCCGTTGGGAAGCGGCGGAAATTCAGCGCGAGCATTTCCTCATTGCCGCCGGAGCAAGTTGAAGCGGCAGTTCACTGCAAGGCTCCTGTTTGATTGTAATAAAAACTTTTATTGCAATTTATTCCGATTGATCGATTTTTCACGGAGGAAGGATCATGAATTCAACCAAAGTCAAAATGCGCCAGGTGGTTGATTGGCGCGCGGTTGTTTGGGCCGGTGTCATCAGCGGCATTGTTTTTCTGCTCATTAATATGCTGCTCACGAAATTTTATGTTGGCAGTCCATGGGTGATCGTGCGGCTGGCGGCGTCCATTCTCATGGGAACGCAAGTGTTGCAGCCGCCGGCAAATTTTGATGCCACGGTTTTTGGGGCGGCGCTGTTTGTCCACGTCCCGCTTTCTATTGCTTTCGCGAGTGTTATCGCCGTTATTCTTCATCGCTGGGGCCTGCTGGTCGGCATTATCGGCGGCGCCATCTTCGGCCTCGCCCTTTATGCCATCAATTTCTATACCTTCAGTTATTTCTTTCCGTGGTTCTTCCCCATGCGCAGTTGGATTATGGCTGTGAGCCATCTCGTCTTCGGCGCCTGCGCCGGGGGCATTTATGAAAGTTTGGAAGTCGAAAAATTTGTGCCCGCAGAGGCATAGCGCCAAGAACAATTCGTGTGGCAACTAACGCCATGCGCCAGACAATTTTATTCTTATCAAGGGAGCTGATATGTACGGACAAAATTTGCCGCGTATGCAATTTGGCCGGCAGGGTTATGGACAACCCAACTACGCAGCGCGGCGTGGTTGCGGTGGGGCGCGTTTGCTGATCGGCTTGGCAATGGCGGCTTTCGCGCTCATTTCGTATTTTGGATCCAGCGTTTATAATCCGGTGACTGGGGAAAAACAGCACGTCAGCCTTTCGGAAGAACAAGAAGTCGCGCTCGGTTTGCAATCCGCGCCGGAGATGGCGCAGCAGCACGGCGGCTTGCATCCCGATGAACAACTACAAGCAACGGTAGATGCGATCGGCCGGAAACTTGTGGAGAATACGGCGGCTGCGCAAACGCGCTATCCGTTTGACTTTCATCTGCTGGCTGATCCGGAAACCGTTAATGCTTTCGCATTGCCGGGCGGACAAGTTTTTATCACCTACGCTTTGTATAGCCGTCTCGAAAGTGAAGGACAGCTTGCCGGCGTGTTGGGGCATGAAGTTGGGCACGTGGTGGGACGCCACAGCGCGGAACACATTGCCAAGCAACAGCTTACCCAAGGCCTCACCGGCGCGGTGGTGCTATCGACGTACGATCCCAACGATCCGGGGAGCCAGCGCACCGCGCAAATCGCGATGGTCGTCGGCCAGTTGGTCAACATGAAGTTTGGCCGCGAAGATGAGTTGGAATCCGACCAGTTCGGCGTGCGTTTCATGAGCGAAGCCGGTTACGATCCGCGCGCGTTGATCGGCGTGATGCGCATTCTGGAAGCAGCCAGCGGTGGCGCGCGGCCACCGGAATTTTTCAGCACCCACCCTCATTCTGACACGCGGATTGCGGAAATCGAAGAGGCCATTCAACGGCAATTTCCCGGCGGTGTGCCGGAAGGGTTGAGGCCGTAGGGCGTGTAACGGTTTTGTATCGAACGATTTTATCAACTATCAACACTTGTGGTTTAAAATCAAGTTTTGATAAATAAGGTCGTTACACGTAACACGTTACACGAAAAAAGCTACTCAGCTTTTATTTAAACAAGGAGATCACTATGCTCATTAAACATGAAAAGGACTGTCCCGAAATCATCGCGAATGACGGCTGCCGTTTACGGGAATTGTTGCATCCCGATCGTGACCGCGCTGAGATTTCGTACTCGTTTGCCATTGCGTATGTCGATCCCGGCAAATCGACTTATCCGCATTATTTGAAGCAAACCGAAGTTTATTTCATCATGCAGGGCATCGGGCGTATGCACATCGAAGGTGAAGCGCAGGAAGTCAATGAAGACGACGTGGTTGTCATTCCCGCCGAAAAGAAACAGTGGATCGAGAACATCGGCCAAAACGTGCTTGTGTTCGCCGCGATTGTCAGCCCGCCGTGGCGGCCGGAAGATGATGTGCGCTTGTAATGCAGACCGTCAGTGACGTTACGAGTACTGAAAATTTTATGATTAAAAAATCCTCGTTGAGCATCTTGGAAAGGAAAAAAGCATGATTGCAAGCCGGGTGAAGGAAAAATTTGTACCTGTGTTTTTCGTACTGCTGGCGTTTGCCGTTTATGCACAGCAGCAAACGCTTACTCCAGAAATGGTGGTGTCGCTCAAGATTATTTCAGCCGCTACGATTGATCCCAGCGGCAAAAATATTGCCTATCTGTTGACCTCTCCGCGCGGCGCCGACGATGAAGCTGGCAGCCGTTACAGCGAGTTGTTTGTGATTCCGGCAAGCGGCGGCACGGCGCGACAATTTACGTTTAGACCCAACAATGTTACTTCCCCGCAATGGTCGCCGGACGGTAAATGGATTTATTTCACCTCGCGCCGCAAAGAGTTTGACGAGCAGAATGAAGTGTATCGCATCCCCCTCGACGGCGGCGAAGCGCAGCTCATTTCCAAAAGCAGCAACGGCGTGCGCCAATTCAAACTTTCGCCGGATGGTAAATGGTTCGCGTACACGATGACTGACGCCGCTTCTGCCGCAGAAAAAATCGATATGAAAAAAGGCAGTGACGTACAAACCGTCGATAAAAACTTCAAGCAACATCGGTTGTACGTGCAAGCCGTTGAAGGCAACGAAGGCAAAGCGTTGACCGGCGACATGTCGGTGTGGGAATTTGAATGGTCGCCAGACGGCAGCCAAATCATTTTTCAAGCCAGCGCAACGCCGAGAACCGATGATTCTTTCATGTTCAAGAAAATTTACACGGCTGCCGCCACCGGTCAGACGCCGCCGAAAATTTTGACCGCGACCAAAGGCAAGCTCGGCAATATGGCGTGGTCGCCGGACGGCAAACAAATCGCCTTCCTCGCCGGTGTTGATGAAAGCGATCCGACCAATGGCAGCATTTTTGTTGTGCCAGCCACGGGTGGACCCGCGAAAAATCTTTCGGAAAATTACGAAGGCACCGTCACGCACGTCAGTTGGCTGGATGCCGCAACACTAATTTTCTCTGCGACGGAGCGCAGCCACACGGCATTAAACACGATGCCGGCCAGCGGTGGCGCGCTCAAGCGCATTTTTGATTCCGGTTACGGGTTGTCGAATTTTTCTGCTTCGGGAGATGGCAAAACGCTCGCGTTGGCCGCCAATACCTACAAACATCCGAGCGAGGCCTTTGTCTATCCGAGGTTAACAAAAAAAATGACGCGGTTGACAAACAGCAATCCGGAATTGGAAAACGTTCGTTTTTCCGGCAACAAAGAAATCTCATGGAAGGCGAAAGATGGCCTTGAAATCACGGGACTGCTGATGTTGCCGCTCGATTATCAACCCGGCAAAAAATATCCGTGCCTCGTGCAGGTACATGGCGGGCCGGAGAGCGCCGATCTCGATGGTTGGGCCACCAGCTATGTGCGGTGGAGCGAGTTGGCGGCAGCGCGTGGTTATGTTGTGTTCAGCCCGAATTATCGCGGCAGCACCGGGCGCGGCGTGGCTTATGCGAAGGCCGATCACCAAGATCTCGGCGGCAAAGAGTTTGACGACGTGATTGACGGCATCGATTTTCTCGCGCAACAAGGCTATGTCGATCTCGATCGCGTTGGCATCGGCGGCTTTTCTTACGGCGGTTATTTCTCCGCGTGGGCTTCGACCAAACACACCGAGCGCTTCAAAGCCGCCTCGATGGGCGCGGGAATCTCAAATTGGCTGTCTTTCACCGGTACGTCGGATATTCCGCAAGAAAACTCGATGGTGCACTGGAATCTCGATGTGTTTAAAAATATGGACAAGGCGTGGAGCCGTTCGCCGCTGGCGTTCGTGGAAAAATCGCAAACCGCGCTGCTCATTTCGCACGGGGACAAAGACGATCGCGTGCCGATCAGCCAGGGTTGGGAAATTTACACCGCGCTGAAATTGCTCGGCAAAAAAGTCGAGTTCGACATTTACCCGCGCGAAGCCCACGGCTGGGCCGAGCGCAATCATCAACTGTTGTCGATCAAGCGCAATTTGGAATGGTTTGAGCGACATGTCAAAAACGCATCAGTAAGTTCGGCACCCAAATTGCCGTGAAGTATTTTTTGAATAAAAAAGCCGAAGAGAGATGGCCTTCTCTTCGGCTTTTTATTTATACCCAAAAGCTTTAACGCCTGAAGGCGTTATTGCGAACGTATTCTCACGTCCCCATTTCCCACGAAGACAAATACTTTTTCTGCTCCGCGGTCAACTCGTCAATCGTGATGCCCATTGATTTCAGCTTCAACGTGGCGATCCAATTTTCGATGTCGGTTGGGACGTTGTAAACTTTCGCCGTCAGTTTTTTGGCGTTTTTAATTACATATTCGGTGGCCAACGCCTGCGTGGCAAAACTCATGTCCATCACTGAAGCAGGATGGCCTTCGGCGGCGGCGAGGTTGATCAGGCGGCCTTCGCCGAGTACGTACAGGCGGCGGCCATCGGCTTGCACGAACTCATCGACAAACGGGCGGATTTCTTTGTTGAGCGCTTTGGACATCGCACCCAACTCGTCGAGGTTGATCTCAACATTAAAGTGGCCGGAGTTCGCGATGATGGCGCCATCTTTCATCAACGCGAAATGCTCTTTCCGCAACACGTGCATGTCGCCGGTGAGCGTCACGAAAATATCGCCGATCTTGGCGGCCTCGGCCATCGGCATGACGCGATAGCCGTCGAGCGCCGCTTCAATCGCGCGAATCGGATCGACTTCGGTGACGATCACTTGCGAGGCCATGCCGCGGGCGCGCATCGCCACGCCCTTGCCGCACCAGCCATAGCCGGCCACGACAAAATTCTTGCCGGCTAACAAAATTCCCGTCGCGCGCAGAACGCCGTCAATCGTGGACTGGCCCGTGCCGTAGCGATTATCAAACAAATGCTTCGTGGTCGCATCGTTCACAGAGATCACCGGAAATTTCAACGCGCCGTCTTTCTCCATTGCGCGCAGGCGAATCACGCCAGTCGTGGTCTCTTCCATGCTTCCCAGAATGGTGGGAATGAGATCGTGGTATTCTTTGTGAATGATCGACACCAAATCGGCGCCATCGTCCATCGTCACTTGCGGCTTGTGCGCAATCGCGGCGTGCAAGTGTTTGTAATACGTATCGTGATCTTCGCCTTTGATGGCAAACGTCGGGATGCCATACTCCTTCACCAGGGCGGCAGTCACATCGTCCTGCGTCGACAGCGGATTGGAAGCGCAAGCCACCACATCCGCGCCGCCGCCTTTCAGCGTGCGCAGCAAATTGGCGGTTTCTGTGGTAATATGCAAACACGCCGACAGGCGATAACCAGCCAGCGGTTTTTCTTTTTCAAAACGTTCACGCACCTGGCGCAGAACCGGCATTTCATTTTCGGCCCAGCGAATGCGTTTCATGCCCTGCGGCGCGAGGCCGATGTCTTTAATGTGATGATTCAATGTATTTTCTCCTTCAATGTACAAATCCAATATTCCAAACTTCGTAGTCTCGACCCCTTGTGGGTCGTTTTCGAAGCAAAAGAATTCGGAGTTTTAAAAATGCCCCACAAGGGGACAAAAATTAGATTAAAATTATTTTGCCAAATCTTTCACTTTCTCCAATTTTTCCCACGAAAACCCTTCTTCATTTCGTCCGAAATGGCCATAGGCAGCAGTGGCTTTGTAAATCGGGCGGCGGAGGTTGAGATACTCGATAATGCCCTTCGGCGTGAGATCCCAATTTTTGCGAATCAGTTTTTCGATTTCTTCGGTGGACATCACACCGGTGCCGAAGGTGTCGACGCAAATCGAAACGGGTTCGGCGACGCCAATGGCATAAGCAACTTGCACTTCGCACCGCTCAGCCAATTTAGCCGCGACAATGTTTTTGGCGACGTGTCGCGCCGCATACGCGGCGGAACGATCGACCTTCGTCGGATCTTTGCCGGAGAACGCGCCGCCGCCGTGACGGCCCATGCCGCCATAAGTATCGACAATGATTTTGCGGCCAGTCAGACCAGTGTCGCCTTGCGGCCCGCCGATGACAAAACGGCCGGTGGGATTGATGTGATAAACCACTCTTTTCTCGTCCAGCATTTCAGCCGGCACCACAGGTTTGATCACGTGCTCAATAATGTCGTGGCGAATCTGTTCCTGTGTGGCCTCCGGATTATGTTGCGTCGAGATGACGACATTTTCCACGCTGCGCGGTTTGCCGTCGACGTAGCGCACGGAAACCTGCGATTTGCCATCGGGGCGCAGATACGGAACGGCTTTGTTTTTCCGCACTTCGGCGAGACGCCGCGCCAGTTTATGCGCCAGCATGATCGGCATCGGCATGTATTCCTGTGTCTCATTGGTGGCATAGCCGAACATCATGCCCTGGTCACCGGCACCGAGCCGGTCAACGCCCATCGCGATATCCGGTGATTGCTTGTCAATTGAAGTGAGCACTGCGCAAGTTTGGTAATCGTAGCCGAATGTCGCGTCAGTGTAGCCAATCTCTTTGATTGTCTGCCGCACCAGCGCCGGCACATCGACGTAACAATTCGTCGTGATTTCGCCGCCGACGATCGCAATGCCGGTGGTGACGAATGTTTCACAGGCAACGCGCCCGCGCGGGTCTTGTGCAAAAATCGCATCAAGCACGGAATCGGATATTTGATCCGCGATTTTATCGGGATGCCCTTCGGTGACGGATTCGGAAGTGAACAGCATTGAAGCCATGATTTTCCTCACAGATAGCAGGTGAAATGATTGATCTAATTATCAAAAATTGGCGCAGCACTTCATTTACGCGGGCGCAAGGGGTACAGATACTTTTGCCATCACATTTTTCAAATAATCAATTTTCGCGACCGGCGTCGGGTCAACACCACCCAACACCGCCAGATACACACTGGCGAGATCGCCCAAAAAAATCAGCGAAAAGAACCGCGCTAACAAAGAATTACCGACGGCGGCGACATTGATCACTGGCGCACTGCTTTGTTCGATCAAACCTTGCGTCA
>CAYUVM010000179.1:0-8091 GCA_964447935.1 uncultured Cytophagia bacterium
CCGCCGCAACCCTGTTTTTACAGCCTGAAACCACGAAGTCAGAAAGTTGAGTTACCTGCATCTACTCAATCCGCATACAAAAATTTATTCTGGAGACGCCAATGAATGGCAAAGTCGTCATAAAAGTAGATCATCTGCGTAAAGTTTATGGCACAACCGTCGCGGTCGACGATGTTTCGTTTGAAATCTACGGCGGCGAAATTTTCGGCATGGTCGGGCCGAACGGCGCGGGAAAAACCACAACGACAGAGTGCATCGAGGGTCTGCGTCAACCGGACGGCGGTGCGATTCAAGTGTTCGGGATGAGTCCGCAAAAAGAGGCTTATGCGCTGCGCGAGCGCATCGGCGTGCAGTTGCAAACCTCGGCATTGCAGGATCGCCTCAAAGTTTGGGAAGCGCTTGATCTCTTTGCCTCGTTTTACGCAAAACCGGTTGACACGCAAGCATTGCTCGAGCAAATGGGATTGAAAGAAAAACGCAGTGATAAATTTGCCAAACTCTCCGGCGGCCAAAAGCAACGGCTGTTCATCGCGCTCGCTTTGATCAACGACCCGGAGCTGGTTTTTCTCGACGAGCTGACGACCGGCCTCGACCCGCAGGCACGCCATGCGATGTGGGACATGGTGCGCGGCATTCGCGAGCACGGCAAAACGGTTTTTCTCACCACCCACTTTATGGAGGAAGCCGAGCGCCTGTGCGACCGCGTCGCGATTGTGGATCACGGCAAAATCGTCGCGCTCGATACCCCGCAAAATCTCATTCGCAACCTCGGCGCCGAAAACCGTTTGATCTTTTCGATTGACGGCAAACTCGATTTGCAAAAATTGCAGCGCCTCAACGGCGTTACGGCCGTCGAGCCGGAAAATGACGAATTCATCGTCAGCGGCTACGGCGAGCGTCTCGTCGGCGACGTTGTGCATGCAATCACCACCAACGGCGTGCGTTTGCGCACATTGCGCACCGAGCAGCCGACACTGGAAGACGTGTTTTTAAAATTAACCGGAAGAAAAATGAGAGAGTGAAAGCGCATGGCGCAGAGAGCATAGCGCTCGGCGCAAAGAGCAGATTTTTTCACGCTATGCGCTATGCACTTTGCGTTCTGCCAACAAAAGGAGCAACAGACATGAATGGCTTGTGGAAACTGACGTGGATCGAGATGAAGCTTTTTATGCGTGAGCCGGCGGCGGCTTTTTTCACGCTGGTTTTTCCGTTGATGGTCTTATTGATCTTCGGCAGCATTTACGGCAACGAGCCGACGCCGTTTTTTGGCGGCTACGGCTCCGTCGATGTTTCCGTGCCGGCCTACGCGGGAATGATCATCGGCTCGAGCGGATTGATCGGCCTCACGATCATCATGTCGATGTATCGCGAGCGCGGCATCTTGCGCCGGCTGAATGCCACGCCAGTGCGCCCGCAGAGCGTTTTAGGCGCGAACGTGATCGTGAGTTTTCTGATGACCGCGCTCGGCATGTCTTTGTTGATCGTTGTTGGGAAACTTATATTTGGCTTGCGCTTTGCCGGCAATCTTCTGAGTGTGACTGCCGGTTTTACGTTGAGCAGCCTGAGCTTCTTTGCGCTCGGCTTCGTGTTAGCCGGATTGATTCCCACGGCGCGCACGGCGCAAGTCGTCGGCATGGTGCTGTTTTATCCGATGCTCTTTCTTTCCGGCGCGGCGGTGCCGTTGGAAGTGTTGCCCGAAAAAGTTCGCCAGTATACTTCTTTCCTGCCTCTGACCCAAGTCGTCAAATTGCTGCGCGGCCTGTGGATTGGCGAAAGTTGGAGCCAACACTGGACGGAAGCCGGCGTGCTCGCAGCTATGCTCGTCATCGGTGTGGTTGTCTCCGCAAAGACGTTTCGCTGGGAGTGATTGGCGCCAGTGGTCAATGATAAGTTTTCCGCATGTAGCTTTTGAAACCAATCACTTGATTTTCCGTCAAATGAAATAGCGCCGACGGTATCCCCGGTAATTTTTATATTTTTCAATGAGGCTTCTCCTATGCTCGAACCCCGAGTTTGGACCTTCTTCTACGGTTCGTATATGAACTTCGAAGTTTTGCGGGAAGTGAATTATGTCCCGGAAAAATGGGCCGTGGCGAAGCTCAGCGGCTTTGCTATCGCCATTCGCCCGCGCGCCAATCTCATTCGCTCCGACCAACATTGCGTTTATGGCATCATCGCGACGGCCACGCATCAAGAACTGAGCCGCTTGTATGCGCACGCGCAAAATGTGCTGGGAGAAATTTATCTTCCCGAAGCCGTGCTGGTGGAAACGCTGGATGGCAAATGGCAATCGGCGCTGTGTTATCTTTGCCCGGAAATGAAACTGCAACCTGCTGCGAACGATTATGTGGATCGCATCGTAAAACCCGCGACAGAATGGGGTTTTCCGGAATGGTATATCAAACACCTTGAAAGTTTTCGGCCTTCGGATAGTTGAAATCGGCATGCAGAATTTTAGTTTTGCTATGGCTTGCGAAAGCAAAAAAATTATGGACATCTCATTTCGGCCCTTGCTCTCGGCGGACCAGCCTTTTTTGTGGGAAATGTGTTATCATGCCGTGCATGTTCCCGCCGGTCAACCGCCGTATCCCCGCGAGATCGTGCACATGCCAGAAATTAGCCGCTACGTTCAAGACTGGGGCAAATCGAGTGATTTGGGATTTATTGCGCAAGACGAAGAGAAACCCATCGGTGCGGTTTGGGCGCGATTATTGGTCGGCGATAACAAAGGCTATGGTTATGTTGATGAATCAACGCCGGAGTTGAGCATGGCCCTAATGCCTGAATATCGCGGCAGAGGCATTGGCAGCCAATTGCTTGCGCGTTTGCTTAAAGCGACCGCACCGCATTATGCCGCGATTTGTCTGAGCGTGTCATTGGATAATCCGGCGCAAAGGCTTTATCAAAGAATGGGCTTCGAAATTGTCAGCGAAAACGAGTCAGCGTTTACAATGATCAAACGTTTTCATTAAATAAAATATATGTGAGCGGAAAGATTTTGCTCACGCTCGGCGCGTAGCTCAACGAATGAAAGCGCGCGAAAGAAAATTGTTGGCAAAACTTAAAGGAGAATCATGACGGCACGCTTGAAATTTTCGGCAAATTTAGGTTGGCCGCTCTTTATGACTTTGGCGGCGTCCATCGGCGCCACTGAAATTTGGATTAGCAGTTCAAAATTTTTTGCGCAAAACCCTAGCGCGCTGGCATTAGGCATGACGATTGATCTGGTTATCATCATTCCTGCATTATATTACTTTTTCGTCGTGCGTCGAAAACAAGCGCCGCTGATTACGCTGGTTCCGATTATTTTTTTATCAGTCGCTCTCGCCACGTTCATTCTTCCGGCTGCTCAACAAAATTATCTCAACCTGGTCAAGAAAACCGTTCCCTTGCTCGAGCTGGCTGCATTGGGTTATATCGCCACTAAAATTCGGGCGATCAGAAAAAATTTTCATGCAACAAAACACCGCGAGATTTATTTTATTGACGCGCTGGCGGAGAGCTGCAAGCGCGTTCTCGGCCAGCCGCCGGTTTTGAGTTTCATGTTGACCGAGTTCACGTTGGCCTATTTCGCTTTTGGTGGTTGGTTCAAAAAATTTGTCAACCGTGATTCCAACCAACTGCCATTTTCATATCATCGCAAAAACGGCTACGCCGCGATTCTCAGCATCATCATCATGATTCTGCTCGCGGAAACAACGGCGCTGCATCTGTTGCTGCAAATTTGGAGCACGGTCGCGGCGTGGATTTTTACCGGCCTTAGCATTTACAGCTTGCTTTGGCTGCTTGGTGATTATCACGCCATGCGGCTACACCCGATCGTCTTGAGCCGAGAGTTTTTATTCATTCGCACCGGCTTGCGCTGGCGCGTCAATCTGCCGCTCGCTAATATTGCCGCAATTGAAAAATTCAGCGCGAGAGAGAAAAGCACCGGTGATTATTTAAGTCTCGCCGTTTTCGGCGATCCGCGTTTGGTTATTCATTGCAAACGGCCGGTGCTGGCGCAGGGATTATTCGGCATCAAACGCGAAGTGCGCCGACTCGGCGTAACGGTCGACGATGAAAAGTTTTTTGTGGAAACGCTGCATCACCGCCTCGCGGCGGAAAATAGTTGATAGATCGCCGTTTTTTACCGATTACTTCCGCCCTCGCCAAAGTTGAAGTATCTTTTGGGCGGCGCGACATATTGTAACGTTTGTAACGTGAAGTCGGACTTGCGCGCGACGTTTTTTCGAATTCGGCACAATTCAGCCGCGCGAGCCCGATTTCGCCATCTCTTCAAAGGAGCGCCATGCTAAACTTGTTGCGAAATTTTCTTTCGGCCATCGTGCTGCTGCTCGTCGTCAATGTTTACGCGCAATCCGCTGATAGCCTGATCATTCAAGGGAAAAAACTCATCAACGACGGCTGTAATCAATGGGACGCTGCCGTGATGCAAAAAGCGCGCGCCCAATTCGAGCGTCTGCTTGCTGATAAAAAACGCGAGGCGCTCGTGCGCTATTACCTCGGTTATTGCGATTATCGTCTCGCAACTTTTTATCAACAACAGACGAATAAAGATATGGTCGGCAAACATCTCGAAGCGGCGATCACGCATCTCGAGGCGGCCGTCAAATCGAACAATAAATTCACCGAGGCTTACGCGCTGCTGTCAAGCTGTTACGGCCAAAAAATCAGTTTGGCGCCGATGCTGGGCATGACGCTCGGTCCGCGCGCGGGAATGACGATGCAATCAGCGTTGCAAATGGAGCCCAATAACCCACGCGTGATTTTGCTCGACGCGATTGGCAACTATTACAAACCTGCGATGTTTGGCGGCAGCAAAGAGAATGCACTGGCCGGCTTCAAACGCGCCGCTGAGCTTTTTGCGCAGCAACAAATTAACGATCCGTTGCAGCCGGACTGGGGGCACGCGGAAGCTTACGCGTGGATCGGCGTGGCGTACCTCGATAAAAATGACAACGCCAATGCGCGCGGCGCATTGGAAAAAGCGCTGGCCGTGGCGCCGGATTATGGGTGGGTGAAAAATTATCTTTACCCCAAGATTACCGGAGCAAAACTATAATTGCTTTTTACGCGTTTCCCGCTATATTGCGCTTGACCCACAGAAAGGAAAAATATGAATGCCTCTACACCAACGACGCAACAAAATCATTCGCTGCTGGGCGGTCTTGCTTTGATTTTGATCGGCGGTATTTTTATGCTGCGCAATTTTGACGTGATCTATATCGGTCATAATTGGTGGGCGTTATTTTTCTTGATTCCGATTTCTTACTCGCTTTCGGCAGCCTTCACACGGCGCCGCGAAAACGGCGGAACGTTTCCGGCAGAAGCCCGAGGCTCGCTAATCGGCGCGGCGGTGCTGGCGCTCGTCATGTGCATCTTTTTGTTCAATCTCAACTGGGGCGCGATGTGGCCGGTGTTTCTGATTCTTGGCGGCCTCGCGGTCATCTTCGGCGCGCGTTCGCAAAGTGATGAAAAGAATAACCCGGCAAAAGTTTGAAGGCGGTTTTATATTGCCCACGAATTTGAAAATAAAATCCGGTGGACGGCTTTTTCGATTTGGAAATGAAATCCCATTTTCAACGGCTAATGCGCCATGCCGCTTGGGCTAATCAGCGCGTACTGGATTTATTGCAGGCGGTAAATGCCGCGGAGCCGCGCCCGCGGCTTCTGTTCGCGCATGTGTTAGCGACTGAACACATTTACCTGGAGCGCTTGACCGAGCTTGATCCGTGGCCGCAAAATTTCTGGCCGGAATTGTCGCTGGCGGAATGCGCCGCGCTAGTGGCGGAAAACCGCGTTCAATTTAAAAACTTTTTTGAGGCGCTTCCGGAAGCCGATCTTGAACGCGCGGTAAAATATCGCAACAGCCAAGGTGCCGAATTTCACACACCGATCAAAGATTTGCTCACGCATGTGGCGCTGCACGGCGCGTATCATCGTGGCCAAATTGCCGCTGCAATGCGCGCTGCCGGCGTTGAGCCGGTGAATACCGATTTTATTGGTTTTGTTCGCGAAGGCTTTTAAACCATTTTGCCCGTCGCAAAATCGCCATCACTTCCTAACACTCACCTGAAATTTTCTTCCCATAACCAAAACGTTAAAGAATAAAATTTGATGATAGTGTAATGAGTACAAAAACCGAGAAAAATAGCGATGACCCTCAACATTGATCGCGAATATCTCATCCAAACTTTAGCTGATCTCATCGGCATCAATTCCATCAACCCGCAGCTCGTGCCCGGCGGCCGGGGTGAGGCGGAGATTGCGGCGTACATTGCCGAAGCTCTGCGCCGTCTCAATCTCCAAGTTATAATGCACGAACCTGAAGCCGGCCGCGTGAGCGTGGTTGGGCGCTTGCAAGGAACGGGGAGTGGGCGTGCGCTGATGCTCAACGGTCACCTCGACACTGTCGGTGTCGAGGGTATGCCGGAGCCGTTTGCCGCTACGATTCGCAATGGCAAAATGTATGGGCGTGGCGCGTTTGATATGAAGGGAAGCCTTGCGGCATGTATGACGGCGCTCAAAGCGCTCGTTGATTCAAAAGCGACTTTTAACGGCGAGGTGCTGTTGGCCGCGGTTGCCGACGAGGAGTATTTTAGTCTCGGCACCGCCGATATCGTATCACGCTACAAAGTCGATGGCGCGATTGTCACCGAAGCGACGGAAATGAATCTTTGCCGCGCCCACAAAGGTTTTGTCTGGCTGGAAATTGAAACCTTTGGCCGCGCCGCGCATGGCAGCCGTTTTGATGAAGGCGTGGATGCGAATATGATGATGGGTCGTTTTCTGGCGGCGCTGGATAAATTGGAAAAAGATTTGCGCGCGCGTTCTTCGCATCCGCTGGTTGGACCGCCGTCATTGCATGCGGCGTTGCTCAACGGCGGTTCGGGATTGAGCACATACGCGGCAAATTGTAAATTGAAAATTGAACGGCGCACGATTCCTGGCGAGACGGAAGCGCAGGTGGTGGGAGAATTGCAAAAAATTATTGACCAATTGACGGCCGCGGATTCAAATTTTAAAGCGACGGTCAACGCCCTTTGTACCCGCGAACCGTTTGAAGTCGCAGAGAACGCGGAGATTGTGCGAACGGTGGAAAAAGCCGCGGCACAGGTACGCGGCATCTCACCGCGCCATATCGGTCAAACGTTCTGGATGGATTCGGCGCTGCTCGCGGCGGCCGGCATTGAGACCGTGGTGATAGGCCCGATTGGCGCCGGCGCGCACGCGGATGAAGAATGGGTCGAGTTACAATCGCTGGTGGATTTGGCGCAGATTTTAGCCGAAACCGCGCTGGAATATTGTCGATAAAATAAGATTACACGCTTAACTCACCCTGCAACTTGCTGTACCCAATACCTGCCTGCTAAAACATCGGATATTCTTCGTTAAAGACGTTGACTTTGCCGTTTATATGTTTCGTTTTATCGATGATTTTTCCAAAAGCATCAATCACACCTTGATGGCAAGTCGCACAGGCGCTAAGATCAAAGGGGTTATGGCCTGCCGGCGGCAGAGCGTGACAGGTTCCGCAAGCGACCGACGCCGCGTCGGTCCATTTGGGTGACGCATTGAGGCCGGTTATTTTATCCGCAGCATAAATAAAATTATATTTCGATTTCGATTTTAACAACCCCCAGTTGCCATGACAATAACTACCCGCGCAAGTATTGCTGTTGGCATTATAAATCACATTCGGTACACGCACCCCATCTTCGGTTTTCACTGTTGCCAATGCGCCGTTGAAGATCGCTTCGGCGCGACCATCCGCGTCGATGTGGCCGGCGGCAGAAAAATTTTGCGGCAAAACATGGCATTCCTGGCAGGTGGTCGCGACCGGCGATTTATCAAAATAAGCGAAATGTGCTTGATGCGCGCCGACGGCGGGCGAGGTTGTATTCGTCTCCCCTTCCAAGCCGCGCGGCGGCGCCGCATTTTTTAAATCGGCGGCATCGCCACCAAAATTTCCGTGGCAGGTGTTGCAGGCTTCCGGGCCGTTTTGTTTCGTGTGGCAGGTCACGCAGGCATTGTCGACTTTTTTCGTGCTGTAATCCTGGCCGTGGCAGCCTTTGCACGAAGCGAGAT
>CAYUVM010000180.1:0-8052 GCA_964447935.1 uncultured Cytophagia bacterium
AAGCACCGTCACCATTTTTTGTCCGGCAGTGATCGCCGGCGGAATATACGGCCGCTGGCCGCGAAAGCGCACCTGCAAAAAGGCGCGTTCGCGTTCCTGCCGCTGCGCCACAAATAAATTCGTCCGTGGCGGCGTGTCCACGGTAATGTCATCCCAGGCAATGTTTTTTACAATTTCGTGCAGTTGTTTTGCGCTGTAGCCCGCGGCATACAAGCCGCCGACAATGCTGCCCATGCTCGTGCCGGCGATAAAGTCAATGGGCACGCCATGCTCTTCCAGCGCCAACAGCACACCGATTTGAAACAATCCCCGGCTGCCGCCGCCGCTTAAAGCCAAGCCCACGCGGGGCCGCGCCAATTTATGATGCGGAAGAAAATATTGCGGCGGTTCGTTGCGGCCCGCCAAATTCGGTAAAAAAACACGCCTGCCAGGCGCCAGGGTTTCGTCCGAGCGCGTCATTGGCGACATCGAGACATTAACAGGCAACTGCGGCCGCATGGCAAAACTGGAAACCGCCGTCAAGACAAAAATGACAACACCGAGTTTGCGCCAATCACGTGGAAGGGCCTGGAAAAAGAAGCTCTTTCCTTCGGAGTCGGCAGCAGAAAAAACCTGATATAATTTTAAAGCGGCGGAACCCCAGTGGGGAAATGCGAAAACCACAAGCAAACCATCTTTAAATCAGGCCCGGAGCATGCGCCTCGCCTCCGGGCGATTGGAAAAAATTAAATAGGCGCATTTCTAATTTATAGCAGTCACTGTCAAAATGCAAGTCTTGACTTTTAAGCGATTTTTCATACCTTATTTTTGTGTATAAAAAAGAAATCTCGAGGGCTTTAGTTGCATCGCAAACTCGGGGTTGTATTTTGACCGGCTGACATTTTAAGGTTGCGGTTTTTGTCGACGAGCAGCTCCAAACGGCTCTTGATTTTAGCCGGACTTTTCACCGCCCTAACGATGTTCGGAGCGCGGTTGAAAATTCCGCTTCCCGTGGTCGCGTTTACAATGCAAGATTTTGTTGTGTTGTTATCGGGGCCGATGCTTGGCCCGCTTTATGGCGCCGGAAGCCAACTGGCTTATTTATTTTTAGGGTTAATCGGATTGCCGGTTTTTTCCGAGGGGGGCGGACTTGCTTACATTTTCAAGCCGACCTTTGGCTATTTGCTCGGCTTTCCGCTTGCCAGTTTTGCCGCGGGAATGATTGTGCATCGTGACCTGAAAGCGCCGAAAAGCTTGCCAGCCGCCGGCGTGCCGCAGTTGATTTTAGCCAATGCCGCGGCCCTGCTGGCAATTTTTATCCCGGGCGTTTTATATTTATGGTGGAATTTTAATTTTGTGCTTGGACAACCGCTCGCTTTCACGCGTGCGGCGCAAATCGGTTTTCTCGTTTTTCTTCCTGGCGAGGTGATTAAAATTACCGGCGTGGTTTTGCTGTATCGCGCGCTGCAGCCGCGCCTGACAATCGCGTTCACCAGCACAACGCCAACCGGGCCGTTTTGAGTTTGGCGTTATTTGCAACGAAGTATTTCATCACATAACCCCATGCCCTCCATGAAATTTCCCGTCCGCACCGGCGTCAGCTACTTCGGCAATCGCAATCCCCGCCATTTTCTCGCCGATCTCGAGGAAATGAAAAGCCATCATTGCAATTTCATCGTACATACCTTTTCCGAAAATGATCAATTGTTTTATAAATACAGCCTCGCTGAGTTAATCAAGCTCTCGAAAGCCGCCGGGCTGGAAGTCTATGTCGATCCGTGGGGCGTCTTGCGAATTTTTGGCGGCGAGGCTACCAGCGACTTTGCCTTTAAAAATCGCGACATTTGCCAGATTCTGCACAACGGTGAAACCGCACCGGGCGCGTGTTTGAATCATCCGCAGTCACGCGAGTTCATGTACAAATGGATTGACGACGCCGTTGAAATCGGCGCGGAAGTTTTGTTTTGGGATGAGCCGCATTTTTTTATCGATTGGGCCCACAAAGATTCAGCGCAGGAACGCTGGTCCTGTTGGTGTCCGCGCTGCCAGGAAAAATTCAAAAACTCGCGCGGTGCCGTGCTCCCGACTTTTGCGCAGTTGACGCAGGCTCCCGAGCTTTGGGATGAATTCGTGCGCTTCCGCGAAGAAACGATTGTCGAATTTCTCACGGCGCTGTGCGATTATGCCCATGGCAAGGGCGTGCGCAACGCCGTGTGTTTGTTGCCGCACAAGGAGCGGCGTTACGGCGTGGTCGATTGGTCCAAAGTCGCCGCGATTTCGAGCCTCGATATTTTTGGCACCGATCCGTACTGGATTTGGTTCAACAAGCCCGTCGCCGAATTTGTCGGCGATTTTTCTCGCGAGGTGATGCAAATGGCGCAGCGATTCCACCAAGAACCACAAATTTGGATTCAGAATTTTAAAATTCCTGCGGGCCGCGAAAATGAAATTCGCGAAGCGGTGGCGGTGGCCCATGCGGCCGGCGTGCGTAATTTCGCCGCGTGGAGTTTTTACGGCACCGCTTACATGTCGTACATCAAGCCCGATGATCCGCAGAAAGTTTGGGATACGCTGGGCGAAGTTTACGGCCAACTCGTTCGTGGAGAGTGGAAATAAAACTCATACTCTTACTTATCATCTTACTCGCTTTTAACTTTTGCGAGTATGAGTAAAAGTAAGAGCAATATAAAAGCTATGGTACCAAAATATTTTCTTGGTTTTGATGGCGGCGGCACGCATTTGCGCGGCTGTTTGATTGATGCAAGCGGCAACGTGCTCGCAGCGGCTTCGCATCCGCCCGCGAGTTTTCCAAAGCTAAAAGAAAAAATCGGCGAGCCGGTTTCGGCGTTGACTACTGAGCTACAAAATCGCGCCGACTTATCGAGCGCAACAATTTCCGCCGCCGGGTTTTGTTCGACGGGCGTCGGCCGGCCGGCTGATCGCGAGATTGTTGTGCATGCATTGCAGGAAAAGGGAATTGCGCAAAAAATTGTTGCCGAAAGCGATGCGCTGGCAGCGCTCACCGGCGCGTTCGGCGGCGGCGCCGGGATTATCGTTATCGCCGGCACCGGCGTTATTTGTTTTGGCCGCGCGCCCAATGGTGAAATCATTCGCGTCGGCGGCTGGGGCTATCTGCTCGGCGATGAAGGCAGTGGTTTTTCCGTGGCGCAGGCCGCGTTGATCGCCGCGCTGAAGGATTGGGATGGGCGTGGCGCCCCGACGGCGCTGCGAGAAATTTTTGCAAAGCATTTCAACGTCGCGAGTATTGAGTTGATCATCTCGCAAATTTACAGCCCGGATTTTGATCGCGGCCAATTTGCCGAATTAGCGCCGCTCGTTTTTGCCGCCGCCGATCAAGGCGATGTGATTGCGCAACAAATTATTAAAAACGCCGGTCGCGGCCATGGGCATTTGATTCGCGCTGCCCTCGAACGCGGTTCGTGGGCAACGCCGATTCCACTTGCGTTCATCGGCAATCTTTTTCGCCGCCGTGACGTGCTGCTTCCCGGTTTGTGGGAAATTGTGCCAGAAAAAGATATTACTTTAGTTGCGCCGCGCTTCGAGCCGGTGGTCGGTGCGGCGCTGCTGGCGATGATGACGGCGGGCCTAAAAATTTCCGAAGATTTTTTAAGCCAACTTGAACAATCATGGCAGGCAAAAACAAAATGAATGTTTCTCTTTTCGGTCCGCCGATGCAACGCCTTTTCGACATTGCTCAAAAACGCGAAAAGCGCATCGTCGGCTTGATTTCCGGCACCTCGGCGGATGGCATCGATGCCGCGCTGGTTCGCGTGCGCGGCCATGCCGGTGATGGACACACAGCGCATGAACGCTTGCAACTCGAAGCTTTTGCTACTTTTCCTTATCCGCAGGAGTTGCGTGAACAACTGCTAGCGGCCTCGCTACCTGGCGCGGGAACGGTCGATCTCATCTGCCGCCTCAACATTGCGGTGGGCGAGTGTTTTGCACAGGCCGCCTTAAAGATTATTGCGCAAGCCGGAACGCAACCAGAACATGTTGATCTGATTGGTTCGCACGGGCAAACGATTCACCATTTGCCGTATGCCGAGCCGCTGGCTGGCATTCCCACCTCCGGCACGTTGCAAATTGGCGATCCGAGTTTAATTGCCAAACGCACCGGCATTATCACCATTGCCGACTTTCGCGCTGCGGACATGGCGCTCGGCGGCCAGGGCGCGCCGCTCGTGCCGTTTCTCGACTTCATGGTTTTTCGCTCGACGGAATTGACCCGTGGCGTTTTGAATATTGGCGGCATTTCAAATCTCACCGTATTAAAGAAAAACGGCTTGCTAAACGACGTCGTTGCTTTTGATAACGGCCCGGGCAATATGGTGATGGATGCGCTGGCGCAAAAGTTTTTCAACAAAACTTTTGACGCCGGCGGCGAATTAGCCGGTCACGGCACAGTGTCGCTGGATTTGTTGACTGAGCTAGTGCAGCATCCGTATTTTGTCAAACCCATTCCCAAATCCACCGGGCGTGAAGAGTTTGGCGTGGCCTATTGCAACGCGCTGGTTCAACGGGCAACGGCATTGCAACTCACCCCGCATGACATGCTCGCCACGGCGACAGCCTTGACCGCCGAAACGATTAGCCGCGACGCGCAGCTTCTCGAAAAGCGTTTTGGTAAAATCGACGAATTGATCGTCAGCGGTGGCGGCATGCACAACCGCACGCTGATGGCAATGTTGCAAAAACGTTTCGCGCCGGCCCAAGTCACCACCACCACCGATTACGGTTTGCCCGGTGATGCGAAAGAAGCCATTCTCTTTGCCGTGCTGGCAAATGAAACGGTTTGCGGCTGCGCCGGCAACGTGCCCTCGGTGACTGGCGCAAAAGCGGCAACGGTGCTGGGAAAAATTTGTTTGTAGTTTTGCCTTTCGGCGCGTACTTCTGAAAATTTTGCGTGATGAACAGCCATGTCTTTTCCTATTTGTTTATTCGAGGATGAATATTTTAATCTCCTTCACCCGCTCACGTTAACCCGCCCGGTGTATGATCTGCGCTGCGGCATTTCGCTCTTGCGCGAGAAAATCGTCCGTCGTTTTCCCGGTAGTCGGCTTTATCTTTATTGCCGCGAATATCTCTCCGAGGTTGTTCGCGAAGTTATGCCGAGTGTGCCGGTCAATGCCATCCCATCCGAAAATTGCCTTTTCATCAACGGGCGTTTTATTTTGGGAGAAAAACTCCCGGCTTTCAATTCGCGGGAAATTGTTTGGAAAAAAAATGATGAAGTCGCGGCGGCGTGGATCGGTGGCAATCGCCTCGCTGCGTTGGCAGAAATAAAAGACGGCGTTATCCCCACTTCGTGGTTCGACGGCTTGCCGATTGAAGAAATCGACGGCACCTTGATTCGCTACCCGTGGGATTTGGTGCATCACAATCCGGTGCAGATCAAAAGCGATTTTGCGCATTTCAATCGCGGCGGACAAATTCTGGGAAAAATTTATCCCAACGTCACGCTGTTGGAAGAGAAAAACATTTTTATTGGCGCCGGTGCGAAGATCAAGTCCGGCGTCGTGCTCGATGCCGAAGATGGCCCGATTTACATCGACGAAGGAGCGACTGTCATGGCCAATGCCTCGTTGCAAGGCCCGATTTTCGTTGGCGCGAAATCTACGATTAAAATGGGCGCGAAAATTTATGAAGGAACCTCCATCGGCGAAGTTTGCAAAGTTGGCGGCGAGCTGGAAGAGTCCATCATTCACAGTTACAGTAACAAGCAACACGAAGGTTTTCTTGGCCATGCGTATCTCGGGCAATGGGTCAATCTCGGCGCGGATACGAACAACAGTGATTTGAAAAACAATTACAGCACGGTGAAAGTCCATGTAAATGGCGAAATGGTTGATAGCGGCTTGCTGTTTGTCGGCCTAATAATGGGTGATCACGCCAAATGCGGCATCAATACGATGTTCAACACTGGCACCGTTGTGGGCGTGATGAGTAATATTTTCGGCGCTGGTTATCCGGACAAATTTGTGCCATCATTTAGCTGGGGGGGCAGTGAGAATCTGGAAACGTATGCTGTCGACAAAGCGCTGGAAGTGGCTCACCGCGTGATGGCTCGGCGCAAGATGGCGCTCTCGGCGGCGCAGGAGAAGATGCTGCGGCAGGTGTTTGAGGTGACGGTTTCTGAACGGAAATGGTAATTCGTGTAACGTTTAACGTGTAACGGTCTAAGAATAGAACGTTTTGTTGCAAATACAAAAACTATTTCTTCTTAAGAACGTTACACGACAAGCGAGTTATACAAAGGAAAGGAGAATTCATGCTCGTCTACATCAAGGAAAACTACGACGAAATGAGCCATGAAGGGGCGCGCATTGTGGCGGAACTCGTGCGCAAAAAACCGAACGGCGTGTTGGGATTCGCCACTGGCGGCACGCCTCTCGGATTGTACAACGAGCTGATCCGGATGCACCAATATGAAGGCTTGGATTTTTCCAAAGTGACGACGTTCAATTTAGATGAATATGTCGGCCTGCCGCCGGAGCACGATCAGAGCTATCATTATTTCATGTGGGAGAATTTGTTCAAGCATATCAACGTCGACCGCCGCTTTGTACACATTCCGATGGGCATGGCAAAGGACATCGGCGCGTTTTGCGAGTGGTACGAAGAGCAGATCGTGAAAGCCGGCGGCATCGATCTGCAAATTCTCGGGATCGGCGCGAACGGCCACATCGCGTTCAACGAGCCCGGTTCTTCGCTCGGCTCGCGCACGCGTATTAAAACGCTCACCGGCACGACGCGCGAAGCGAATGCGCGCTTTTTCAAAAATCCGGACGAAGTGCCGAAATACGCGATTACAATGGGCGTCGGCACGATCATGGATGCAAAGGAATTGCTTCTGCTCGCCAGCGGCGAGGGCAAAGCCGAGGCGATTGCCGCAACGTGTGAAGGCCCGATCACGGCGAAATGGCCGGCCACCATCGTCCAGATGCACCGCTACGCCTTTGTGATCGTCGACAAGTCTGCGGCGGCGAAGTTAACGATGAAGTATACTGATTAAACTCACTTTAACCAGGAGAGGTGTTTATGCGATTTAACAAACTTTTGGCCGTATTCGGTGTGACGGTGTTGGCTTTTGCCGGCTTGTTTGCCGGCGATAAACCGGCGCTCAAAATCGATTACGAAAAGTACAAACTCAAAAACGGCTTGCAGGTTATTTTGCACGCGGATAAATCCGATCCGCTCGTGGCGGTGGCCGTTTTCTATCACGTCGGCTCCAACCGCGAAGAAAAGGGCCGCACCGGCTTCGCGCATTTGTTCGAGCACATGCTGTTTCAAGAATCACAGCACGTGGGGCAGGATCAATTTTTCAAAAAAGTGCAAGGGGCGGGCGGCACGCTCAACGGCACGACGTCGTTTGACCGCACCGTTTACTTCGAGACCGTCCCGAAGAACGCGCTCGAAATGAGCTTGTGGCTTGAGGCCGATCGCATGGGCTATTTGCTGCCGGCAGTCACGCCGGAAGCTTTTGTCAATCAACAGGATGTCGTGCAGAACGAGAAGCGCCAGGGCGTCGACAACGCGCCGTACGGCCACACGGGTTATGTCATCAACAAACTAATCTATCCGGAAGGGCATCCGTACAATTGGCAAGTCATTGGCTCGCTGGAAGATCTCGCCAATGCCACGGTCGAAGACGTCACTAAATTTTTTAAAAAGTGGTACGGTCCCAACAACGCGACGCTGGTGATTGCGGGCGATTATGATGCGGCGCAGACCAAAAAATGGGTTGAAAAATATTTTGGCGAGTTGCAATCACCGGCGCCGGTGCCGGACCCGAAACCGCTGCTGGTTACACTGGACAAAACCAAGCGCGCGCTCCACGAAGACAATTTTGCGCGTTCACCGGAGTTGAGCATGGTTTTCCCGACGGTGCAACGGTTCAGCAAAGATGCGTACGCGTTGGCGTTGCTGGCCGATTTGTTTGCCGACGGCAAGCGCGCCCCGCTTTATAAAGTCATCGTGGAAGAAAAGAAACTCGCTCCGGCAGCGTCGGCTTTTCAAAATAGCCTGGAAATGGCCGGAACTTTTTTTATT
>CAYUVM010000181.1:0-8018 GCA_964447935.1 uncultured Cytophagia bacterium
AGTCGTCGCCGTATAAAGATTTCGCGCGACGCATGCCGCCCAGGCCATGATTATATGCCGTAATGGCCAGCGGCCAGGATTGCAGTTCTTTGTAATTAAACTTCAACAATTTTGCCGCCGCTTCGGTCGCCCGAATCGGGTCCAGCCGTTCATCGACGTCATAATTGATCGTCATATACAGCCGGCCGGTGGAGCGCATAAACTGCCAGATGCCGGCTGCGCCCACTTTCGAATACGCTTGATAATTAAACGACGATTCCACATGCGGCAGCATGATCAATTCCACCGGCAGCCCCTGCTGCGTGAAAACGCCTTCGATAAAATCACGATAGAGGCCCGACCGCTGCAAGCCGACATGAAAACGGTCTTTCAGGCCCTGTTGCGCGCGAATCGCGCCGGCAGCGCGCAGCAGGCGGTTGGGATTCGCGGACGCGCCAAAAATTTCGACGACACGTTTCTCGCGCGGCGAGAGGTTGGCCACCTCCGGCGGCGTCACGGCGAAGCGCCGCAGAATTGCGCTGTATTCGTTTTTAACGGCTTCGAGTTTCTTCCATTCATTTCGATAAGCCGATGAGGAGGCGACGTTCGCATCCGCCAAACCTTTTAGCTCAATCGTTTCATAGATGATGCTCAAATCTTCAACATCATGAATGAGCACCATGTTGGTGGAATAATCCGCATAAACTTTGCGCCAAAACTCAACATTCGCAGCAATTTCCGGCGGCATGGAAAAAACCGGGGTGCCGAATTGCACCGGCGGTTTGACGGGTTGTGCCCAACCGGAAAAACCTCCTCCTAACCACAAGCAGATAATCAATGTCCGAAGATATCTGTGCATGCTTCCTCTCAATAAGCTTCGCAGTGTGAGTAACTCCATTCCCTTGTCCACTTGTTATGGCCTCGCCGCGGCTTTGCGGCGCCGGCTTACCCGAAGAAATCTGGGCTAATCGTCAACATAACTTCGGGTTACATTTTACTCTGTTACAAGTGCTATCTTTGCAAAAAAACAAAGACTTTCAACACAGAGCAAACCGAGTCAACAGAGATTGTAAAGCCAAAGAGGATTTTCAAGTATTATCGTCTCCGTTTGCTCTGTGTTTAATCTCTTTTGGTTGCGGCTCGTTCGTGTTAGGGGTTTTCGTCATCAAAATCTTCGACGGGTAGCTCGTCTTCCAAAAAATCGAGGGTGCGCAAATCAAACATGATAATGCGGCCAAGAATTTCCAGCAGATCGTCTTTATCTTTGAGCCGGAGCCGTTTCAGCGTATCGGCAACGTTCACAAAACCGTCGTTGTCGTCCACCCAGCCGTACAGCAGCGCGACAGCATGTTTGCAAACGGCATTGCGCTCGCCGCAACTGCAATCCGTCACCAGCTTTTGATTGTCAATTCGCACTTCGGTAAAATATTCATCAGCCGCATCCTGCACCGTGCCGCTCATTTTATGGCCGAAGACCGTCGGATGATGAATGTAACTGCTGCAATAAAATTCCCAACTTGCCCCTTCCGTGGCGCGCTGATCCAATTGCACCACTTGCTCGTGCGTCATCTCGCGCAAGAGCGGCGAAATTTCGTAATTGGTGTGCATGATTTTTGTGGGCGATTTTTTTTGCCGAATCTTGTTTCAAGCCAGGCCATGCCGTTTCAACGTGACGCAAAACTTCGCAGGCTCGCGTTGGCAGCAGGGAAATTCATTTTACGAAAAATATAAACTTGCTGCAAGCAAAAAACCGCGCCAAGTGAAATATTACATTAAATTTGCAATTTTCAGGCCACCCCAAGCCCACATAGCTCATCACTATTTTGCACTTCGTGGTTAGCGACGTTACGCTACTGGATTGAACAATGGTTGTGGGATTTTTGTTTCTTAAAAAATCGGATAGTCCCATTTACGCAAAGCGGAGGTGAGTTTGATCATCGGCAGGCCAATGATCGCCGTCCAATCTTCACATTCCAGGCGTTCAAACAGCATTAAGCCCGGCCCTTCAATTTTTGCCGAACCGGCACAATGGCTGGGGTCGTCAAGCGCGATATAACGCCGCAGTTCTTCGTCGGTCAAATCCGCGCGCAATTGCGCCGTACCGCTCACGATGAATTCCTGAGACTTTTGCAACCCGGTGTGAAACAGGAAAAGCCCCATGAAAAATTCATGCGTGCAACCGCGCAGTTTTTTTAGTTCGGCCCACGCGCGCTCCGGTGTGCCCGGTTTGGTGAGAATGTGCTGCTCAAAACTCACCACTTGGTCGGAGCCAATGAGAATCGCATTCGAAAAATCTGCCGCCACACTCATGGCCTTGCCGCGCGCTAAAGTCAACGCCAATTTCTCCGGGTTTTCATCGAGATCGTGAACCTCTTCAAAGCGCGGCGCCACGGCACGGAATTTTAATCCCGCCCGCTGCATAAGCTCCTGGCGATACGGCGAGGTGGAGACCAGAATGAGACTGGGTATGCTTGCACTCAAATGACACCTGCCCTTTTCTTGGTAAAAAAATTAGCCAGGCTCGAACCATAAAGTTTGCGAACAGCGGGATCAACCGCGTTCAAAAAAACCAAGAAACCACCTGATTTCAACCGGATTCGCGCGCGCGGCGGGTTTGGTCGATAAACACGGCGACAATGATGATTGCGCCGATCGCGACCTGCTGCCAGAACGCGGAGATGTCGAGCAGGTTGCACCCATTGCGGAGCACGCCCATAATCAACGCGCCAATCAGCGCGCCGCCGACGGTGCCCGTGCCGCCAGAAAGGCTCGCGCCACCGATGACACAAGCGGCGATCACATCCAATTCGTAACCCGTGCCGGCCGTCGGCTGGCCGCTGTTCAAGCGCGAAGCGAGAATCAAACCGGCCAAGCCGGAGAGCGCGCCGCAAAAAACATACAAAATCTGCTTCGAGCGATTGACGGCAACGCCGGCCAGCCGTGCGGCTTCGGCGTTACCGCCAATGGCAAACGCATGCCGCCCCAAACGCGTGTGCTCCAGCGCGAAATGCGTGAGTCCGCCGACCACCAACGTAATTATCACCGGCAACGGCAGCACCTGCAAAAAACGGCCGCCGCCGAGCGTGGCAAAACTTTCCGGCAAACCAAAAATCGGCACGCCTCCAGTGATGATCAAAGCCAGGCCGCGGGCGATGCCCATCATCCCGAGGGTGGCAATGAACGGCGGCAATTTGCCACGCGTAATGAAAAAACCGTTCAGCGCGCCACAAGCGATTCCCGTTAACAACGCGGCGAGCAACGCGAGACCAAAAGGCTGGCCATTGTGCAACAACATGCAAGCAACAACACCGGAGAGACCCAGCACCGACCCGGCGGACAAATCAATGCCTCCGGCAATGATGATCGGGACCTGACCGAGCGCCATAATCGCGACGACCGACATTTGCAAGCCAATCGCCAGGAGGTTTTCGAGAGTAAAAAAATACGGCGAAAGCCACGCCAAAAGCGCAGCCAAAAGAAACAGGCTTAAAAGCGGAGCAAGACGTCGCAACATGCAGGTTTAAGCTTTGGGTCCGTAACGCCGCCATCCATCATTGCGCCGATTAAAATCTTGATACACGGCATGGTTCATTTCGGCAGGAGTTTTTTGATTTCTTCAATTTCATATTCAGCCGTTTGTTGCCAGGAACGTTCTTTGGCCGCAGCGAGAAAATAATTGCTGGCCTCGTTATAACGGCGGAGCGCTTTGAGCGCGCGACCGGCCTCGAAATTGGCCGGCGCGTAATTGGCCTGGGCTTGTAAAGCAGCCTGAGCGGCTTGCAATGCAGCGGCCGGCTCGTTTTTAGCGTTATAAATTTCCGCGCGCAGCGTCAAGCCGAGGTGCAGGTTTTCCTTGAGGGCGAGGGCATTCGCAACCACCTCGAGCGCTTCATCGTAGCGGCCAAGCTGGTTTAACATTTGGCCGTGCATGTAGCGGGCGAGAAAATATTTCGGATTAATTTGCCATGCGCGCTGAAAGGCCGTGACGGCTTCCAAGGTTTGACTTTTTTTATCGTAGGCGAGACCAAGCGCGTAGTAAGCTTGATAAGAATCGGGGTGCAGCACAATCGCTTTCTTGAGAACGTCGAACGCCTGGTCGTATTGCTCCAGCTCGCTATGAAGTTTCCCTAACGCCAAATAAGCCTCAACAAAAACGGGATCATGCCGGATCGCCGTTTGATAAGCTTGCACGGCTTCGGCATAGCGCCGCAAATTTTTGAGGGCGAGTCCTTTGCCGTAATAGGCCTTCGCCCAAACCGAATCCAATGCCGCGGCTTTTTCATAGGCCGCGACGGCCTCGATATAACGGCCGAGCTTGATAAAATTGTTGCCCTCATTAAACGCGCGCTTTTTTGCGTTGTTGATTTGTGCTTGGGAAGTTTGCCAGCCGAGGAGCGCCGTCGGAAGGAAAATCAGAACGCCCCAGAGATGAATAGCAATGATTAAAATAACGCTGGAATTTTTGTGGAGACGCTTCATTTCACTTGGAAAAAATTGTCCCACCGTCTCGGGGTTTGGAGCACGACAAGCGAAGTTGCCTGTCGTGCTCCAAAAGTGCGGAAGGCGGGACTTGAACCCGCATGGCTTGCGCCGCCACCCCCTCAAGATGGTGTGTCTGCCAGTTCCACCACTTCCGCAGTTTTTTCGCAAAGCGCTTGGCGCAACGAACATAGCGATAAATGATTTTAAGTTTACCGCTATGCGCCGTGCGCTTTGCTTATCGGTTTTCTGCTACTTTTTCGGTTGTTCGGTCGCCGGCGCCGGAGTTTGTTGCGGCGGCGCTGCCGGCTGGGTTGCCGGAGCCGAGGGCAAGATCGCTGCCGGCGAAGAGCCGCGCGATTGCCGTTCTTGCTCGACGAGGCCTTGTGATTCACCGCCGCTGCGTGAGCTCATAATGCTCAAAATCAACGCGAGAATCATAAACGCCGTGGCCAGGCCGGAGGTCAATTTGCTGAGGAACGTAGCCGTGCCGCGGCTGCCGAGCATGGCGCCCATGCCACCGCCGCCGCCAAAAGCACCGGCTAGGCCACCGCCCTTGCTCGCCTGCAATAAAATCGCAATGATTTGCAGCGCACAAACGAAGACAAAAAGAGTTACCACTAAACCGTACATAAAAACCTCAATTTAATTTTTATCGACTTCTTCCGCGGCTTTGATGATCGCCGCAAAACTTTCTGCTTGCAAACTGGCGCCGCCGACCAACGCGCCATCAACGTCGGTCTGGCGCAATAATTCTGCCGCGTTGTTCGGCTTGACGCTGCCGCCATATTGAATGCGACAGGCCGCCGCCAACTCGCGGTTGTACAAATTTTCCAGCAACCGGCGGATGAATGCATGAACTTCTTGCGCTTGTTCCGGAGTGGCATTCAAACCGGTGCCAATCGCCCATACGGGTTCGTAAGCAATAACAACTTTTGTAAAATCCGCCGCCGCAATTTGCGCAAACGCGCCACGGATTTGCGCTTCGACCACTTTTTCCGTCGTGCCGGCCTGCCGTTGTGCCAGTGCTTCACCGACACACACAATCGGCAGAAGTCCAGCCGCGAGCGCGCGCTGCAGGCGACGATTTACCGTCGCGTCGGTTTCACCGAAATATTGCCGGCGTTCCGAGTGGCCGATGATCACATATTCACAACCGGCGCTCAACAGCATCTTCGCCGAAATTTCGCCGGTAAACGCGCCGTCCTCCTCCCAATACAAATTCTGCGCGCCGAGCTTGATGGCCGTGCCCTTGAGCAATTCGGCGGTGGAAACCAGATTCGTAAACGGCGGACAAACCGCCATGTCAACCTGACGGATATTCACCACTTTGACTTTCAATGCCTTAACCAACGTTGTGGCTTCGGCCACGGAAGTGAACATCTTCCAATTCCCCGCAATAAACAACCGGCGCAGCGCTTGGCTCATATCGATCCGCTCACAATAATATAAATTTTAAATTGTATTTTTGCAATTTAAAATTCGCTTACAACGACCGTCCAATCAAATGCAACAAATCAATCACGCGTTTTGAGAAACCCCATTCGTTATCGTACCACGACAGCACTATGACCATGGTGCCCTCAATGACATTCGTCGATTCCAGATCGACAATGGAAGAGTTGGGGTTCATGCGAAAATCAATGGACACCAGCGGCTCGGCGGGGTAAGACAATATGCCTTTCATCTTGCCGTCCGCCGCCGCTTTAATGGCATTGTTGACTTCGGCGATCGTGGTTTTCTTCTCGACTTCAAACACCACGTCGACGAGCGAAACATTGGGCGTCGGCACGCGCACGGAAATGCCATCCAACTTGCCTTTCAATTCCGGAATCACTTCCCCGATAGCTTTGGCAGCGCCGGTCGAGGTCGGAATCATCGATTGGCCGGCAGCGCGGGCGCGGCGCAAATCTTTGTGCGGCAGATCGAGAATCTTTTGGTCGTTGGTGTAGGAGTGAATCGTTGTCATCAACCCGCGTTTGATGCCAAAGCTGTCGCGAATCACTTTCGCCACCGGCGCCAAACAGTTCGTCGTGCATGACGCATTGGAAATCACGCTGTGCTTGGTCCCGTCATAGGAACTGTCATTCACGCCAAGCACGACGGTGATATCATGGCCTTTGGCCGGCGCGGAAATGATGACTTTCTTTGCGCCGCCGGCAGTGATATGCTTCACCGCTTTTTCCTTGTCGGTGAAAAGGCCGGTCGATTCGATCACGACATCGACGCCAAGATCTTTCCAGGGCAATTCCGCCGGATCTTTTTTGGCAAGCACTTTAACCGTTTTACCATTCACCGAGATCGCATTTTCCAGTGGTTTCACTTCGGCGTCGAGAATGCCAAGAATCGAATCATATTTGAGCAAATGGGCGAGGGTGGCAGCATCCGTGATATCATTGACAGCGACGATCTCAATTTCTTTATCAGCCAGCGCGGCGCGAAAGATATTGCGCCCGATCCGGCCGAATCCATTAATGCCAACTTTGATTGCCATGAAGTTCTCCTTTTTTAAGCAGAGGCATAGCGCAGGGCGCATGGCGATTATTTAGCACACGTTCGGCGCCATGCTCTTTGCGCTCTGCGCCATTATCCAAAAAAAACTTTTGCTGTTTCGTAAACTCGCGGATCAACCGGACGCGTTCCACGAATGGCCTCGGAGACCGGGACTTCAACGATCTCAGTCCCGTGCAGCGCGGCCATGTAGCTGAATTTCCCGGCATGCACCATATCGACCGCGTGAATGCCGAAACGGGTGGCTAAAACGCGATCATAGGCCGTGGGCGAGCCGCCACGTTGAATGGAGCCCAGCACCACAACACGCGTTTCCATCCCGGTGCGCTGCTCAATCTGGCTGGCCACCACCTCGCCGATGCCGCCAAGAATCGGATGGCCAAATTCATCAACTTTGCCTTGTTTGCTCACTGGCGCATCCATGCCTTGTGGTCTTGCGCCTGCCGAAACCACAACGATGCTGAAGTTCTTTCCATGCCGGTGACGCAACATCAATTGCGTCGCCATTTCCTCGAACGCAAACGAGACTTCCGGAATGAGAATGAAATCCGCGCCGCCGGCAATGCCAGCGGCGGTAGCAATCGCGCCGTTGTAACGGCCCATCACTTCGACAACGATGACCCGGTGATGCGATTCCGCCGTGGTATGCAACCGATCAATGGCATCCGTGGCAATCGAGACCGCGGTATCGTGGCCAAAGGCCTGATCCGTGCCTTGTAAATCGTTATCTAACGTTTTGGGAATACCGACGAATTTCAACCCTTTTTCAGCCAATTTATTGGCGATGCCGAGCGTATCGTCGCCGCCGATCACCGCGAGCGCGTCAAATTCGTATTTAGCGACGTTGTCTAAAATTTTTTCCATGCCGTCGGCTTGGCGCAACGGATTGCGCCGCGACGTTCCGAGAATCGTTCCGCCTTTCGGCAAAATACCGGAAATCGAATACAAGCTCAATGGCTCGACGTCAGACTCGACGAGACCTTCCCAGCCGTTTTTGATGCCTAAGACGTGATCGTCATATTCCGTGATGGCGCGCCGCACCGTCATGC
>CAYUVM010000182.1:0-8008 GCA_964447935.1 uncultured Cytophagia bacterium
TGGGGTTTTGCCTATTGTGAACACGCGTTTTTTCGTGCGTTTTCACACAATCTGTACGGCTGTGGCGGGCGGACAGCCACGGTCGTTTCAGTTCTTCTAATGCCTTTGAAATGAAAAAACACACGGCACAAGTCCATTGCGTCGCCTGGTCGTTGGATGGCCGCTACATTGTCTCCGGCGGATTTGATGACAAAGTCCTACTCTGGGATGGCGATGGGAATTTTCTAAAAGAAATTGGTACACAAGATATCGGATCAATTTCCTTTTCTCCGAATAGTCAAAGAATCGTTGTCAGCGACGGATTCCGTGACCCGGCAATTGTCTATGCCGTTCCCTCCGGCACGATCATCAGCCGCTTTGCCAAACACACGAATACTGTGCTGGCTTCTGCCTTTTACGGCAATGACCTTATCGCCACTGCGGGCGGAAATGATAGCGATATTTACATTTGGGAGGCGAACACAGCCACGGTCAAAAACCATCTCGTTGGCAAGGGCAGACCGGTTTGGGCGGTCGCGTTTGGCGATGGACTGCAGGTAGCTTTCGGACAAAGCAGTTCTCCCATCAATGATGCAAACCATGGCCTATTTGAAAAGACATTCGATTTTGCTGCCATGCAACTCGACCAGGAGAAACCGCTGGCGAGCCAGTTCATGCGCACCAAAACCACTTATCTCGGCAGAACACTGAGTAAATCAAATAACTACGAATTGCAAATTGGCAATGACGCAACAATTAAAAACATTATTAATGTTGATGGTTGGGTTTGCTCTTACACTTTTACAAACGATGGTAAAATAGTTGTCGGAAGTAGTTTTTCTTTACGACTCTGTACCAACGATGGCGCGCTTATACGGGCATTCGTAGGGCATACCGGCGAGGTCCGGGCCGTGTCGGTTTCCAGAGATGGACGGTTACTGGCTTCGGCAAGCGTTGATCAGACCATCAAGCTGTGGAATATCAGCACCGGCGAGTTGCTCGCCACGCTATTCGTTGCCATTGACAACGAGTGGGTGTGCTGGACACCCAAAGGCTACTACGCCGCTTCTGCCGGAGGGGAGAAATACATCGGCTGGCACGTCAATCGGGGCCTAGACAAAGCCGCAGAGTTTTATCCTGCGTATTCTTTCCGGCGCAAATTTTACAATCCCGAATTAGTCCAACGTACGATTGAACTGTTCTCATTCGATAAGGCATTGGCAGACTACAACGCCACGACCCGCAAGCCTATCGAAATCGCGACCATTACCAAAAGCCTGCCGCCGGAGGTGCAATGGCTCGCGCCCGTCACATTTAACACGAAAGCCGAAACGGGCACATTTAACATCAAGGCGAAAATCACTTCGGCGATCAACATTACGGACATGAAAATTTTAGTAGCGGGCCGGCCGGTGGCAACAAAAACCGCTCTCACCGTTTTGCCGGGCGCTACGGCCACAGCCAAGACGATTCAGTTTAGCGTGCCGCTGCAAGCCGGTGAAAACCGCATCACGATATTCGCCGCCAACAGTGACGCTTCGGCCACGTCCTCGGAACGGATGGTAGTGTATGAAGACGTGTCGATGCTGAGGCCGGCACTTTACGTGGTGGCGATCGGCATTTCGAATTATCAGAAAACCGACCTCAACTTGCGCTACGCCGACGATGACGCCCGCGATATCAGCCGCATTTTTACGGCACAGCACGGGCGTTTGTTCAAGGCCGTGCAAGTCAAAGCGCTTTATGATGCCGCGGCCACGCAAGATGGCATTATTGATGCGCTGGAATGGCTGAATACCAATGCCACGCAGAAGGACGTGGCCATCGTGTTTGTCGCGGCGCATGGCTACAACGAGCGCGGCAATTACTACATTCTGCCGCACAACGGCGATCCTGAGTCTCTGCGCAAAACCGCAGTGGACTGGCGCAATTTTGCGGACATTCTCGGCAACCTGCCGGCGCGCATTCTGCTGTTTTTGGACACTTGCCAAAGCGGCGGCTTCGACCCGGAGCTGTTGGCCAGCTTTCGCGGCTCTCCCGTCGATAATACCGAAGCCATTCGCGAGCTGGCTTCGGAGGAGTTTGGCGTGGTGGTGATGGCAGCCTCCACCGGCAGAGAGTTGTCACTGGAAAGAAGTGAGTGGGGTCACGGCGCGTTCACCAAGGCCATCATCGAAGGCCTGGAAGAAGGCAAAGCCGATTATTCGAATGACGGTATCATCCACATCCGCGAGTTGGATCAATATGTTTCCGAGCGCGTGAAAATTCTCACCAACGGCAAACAACACCCGACCACACAGAAGCCGTCTACTATCAACCGCTTCCCAATTTTTCAGCTCGCGCAACGGCCGAGGCAATGATCAAACGCACCGCGCTTTCAAAACGGACATTTTTTCGTGTTGGTCTAAACTATTGCAATAACCTTTCAAAAAAGGAAAAGTCCCCATGATGAATCGCCGCAAATTTCTGCAACAGGCTGCGCAAATAACTGGCGGACTCGGCCTTGCCGGTTTGGCCGGGCCAACGTTATTCAACGACAATGCCAACGCCAGCGCGCCGGCGCCGTTATTCAAAATCTCGCTGGCGGAATGGTCGCTGCACAAAACGATTTTCGCCGGTAAATTGGATAATCTTGATTTCGCCAAAACCGCGAAGCACGATTACGGCATCGAGGCCATCGAGTTCGTCAATCAATTTTTCAAAGACAAAGCCAAAGACCCGGCCTATCTGCGCGAGCTAAAAAAACGCGCCAAAGACGAAGGCGTGCGCATGTTGTTGATCATGTGCGACGGCGAAGGCCGCCTCGGCGATCCGGAGGCCGCAAAGCGCACGCAGGCGGTGGAGAATCATTACAAATGGGCGGACGCCGCAAAATTTCTCGGCTGTCACTCCATCCGCGTGAATGCCGCGAGCGAGGGCAGCTTTGCGGAACAGCAGAAACTGGCGGCGGACGGCCTCGCGCGCTTGACGGCGTACGGCGCCCAGCTCAAGCTCAATGTCATCGTGGAAAACCACGGCGGCTTGTCGAGCAATGGCGCGTGGCTCGCCGGCGTCATGAAAATGGTGAATCAGCCGCGTTGCGGCACGTTGCCGGACTTCGGCAATTTCTGCTTGAAATATGCGGAAAAAGGCTGCGCCGAGGAATATGATCGCTATCAAGGGGTGCAAGAGTTGATGCCGTTTGCCAAGGCCGTCAGCGCCAAGTCCAATGATTTTGCGCCAAACGGCGATGAAGCACAAAAAGATTATCGCCGTTTGCTGAAAATTGTCCTGGCGGCCGGTTATCACGGCCATGTCGGCATTGAATACGAAGGCAATGTATTGAGCGAATCTGACGGCATTCGCGCGACGAAGAAGTTGCTGGAAAAAGTTCGCACAGAATTGGCGCAGGGGTAAATAAAAAGCTTTTGTTTACTAGGGGAAGCTCGATTATTTTATTTGTCTAAAAATTTTTCATTGCTTTATCAATCAGGAAAAGTTTTATGCTGAAAAATCAAAATGCAAGCCGCATGTCGCGGCGGCAATTTTTGGGCACGGCCGGCGCGGCTGCCGCCTTTACGATTGTGCCGCGCCGGGTGCTGGGCGGTTCTGGCTATATTCCGCCGAGCGATAAAATCAATCTCGCGGTCATTGGCGTCGGCGGGCAGGGCACGTATGACATGACGCAGTTCATGCAATTGCCGGACGTGCAAGTGATCGCGGTCGCCGATCCGGTGCAGGAGATGGATTACAGCAAGGTATATTTTGGCGGCGTCAAAGGCCGCGAGCCTGCGAAGCAATTGGTGAATGAAACCTATGCCAAGCAAACCGGCAACGGGTCCTACACGGGCTGTAACGCCTACGTTGATTTTTACGAGATGCTCGAAAAAGAAACCGGCCTCGATGCAGTCGCTGTGGCGACAACGGATAATTTGCACGCGTTTGCGGCGATGGCCGCGATGCGCAAGAACAAACATGTGTATTGCCAAAAGCCGTTGACGCATGATGTTTGGGAAGCGCGCCAGCTCACTCTCGCGGCGCGTCAGTACAAAGTCATGACGCAGATGGGCAACCAGGGCCGCGCCGGTGAAGGCAACCGCTTGATGGTGGAATGGATCGAAGACGGCGCGATTGGCGATGTCGTCGAAATGCATGCATGGACGGATCGGCCCGCGGGTTATTGGCCGCAGGGAATTTCGCGGCCCGATTACGTTCCGGCGGTCACGCCGAGCACCATTGATTGGGAGCGTTGGATCGGACCGGCGCCGATGCGTCCGTATCATCCGGGTTATTTGCCGTTCTATTGGCGCGGCTGGTGGGATTTCGGCACTAGCGCGTTGGGCGATATGGGTTGCCACATTTTAGACACGCCGGTGTGGGCGTTGAAGCTCGGCCATCCGATTGCGGTGCAAGCGAGTTCTTCGCCGTTTACCGAAGACAGCGGCCCAATCGCTTCGGTGGTGACGTATGAATTTCCGGCGCGCGACAAAATGCCGCCGGTGAAACTGCTGTGGTACGAGGGCGGATTGACGCCGCCGCGGCCGGTGGAGATCGAAGCGGGCCGCCGCATTGGCGATGGCAGCGGCATGCTGTTCATCGGCACCAAAGGCATGATCATGTGCAACACGTATGCAGAGCAGCCGCGCCTCGTTCCCGAAACGAAAATGAAAGCCTACAAACAGCCGCCGAAGCGCATCAAACGTGTGCCGAACGGTTTGGCCGGCATTTATGCGGATTTCATCAATTCGATCAAAACCGGCGAACCGGCGTGCTCGAATTTCGACGTCTCCGGCCCGCTCAGTGAAATCGTGCTGATGGGCAACCTCGCCGTGCGCGCCAATGCGGCTTTTAACGATCGCGGTCTGCGCGGCCAACGCCTGCTGTGGGACGGCGAAAAGATGGAAGTGACCAACATTCCCGAAACGAACAAATATGTGAAGCGCGAATATCGGGAGGGATGGAGTTTGTAACTCGTCTGATTTTAGAATGAAAAAATATTTCGGATTGGTGGTTTCGAGGGAGCAAGAAGATTGATGCCCTATGATTCATCAATCCGAAATTTAAAGCCCGTTTGCGTTATTACTCCGCGATCTTATCTCAAGTATTCTGCTTAAAACTTTCGAAAATCTTCTCAAGAAAAGGGTGATATTTTCTGGGCAGCCCTTTATAAGCAATCAGACTTTGGGGATCCTTATTAAACCCGCTTCGCAAATTTTCAAGATACTCACTAATCTTATCACGCACTTTTTGAATCGTCTCATCGTCTTGAGCGGCAACAATATCTCGCGCCGCTTTTTCTAAATCAAATTCCGCATTCACGAAATATTCAAAACATATTCCCCGAAAATATTCGGTGATGGTGCCGCGGTCGCGGTTGCCGAGCGCTTTGGCGGTTTGGGAAATCGCCGCGCGGGAAAATTTTAAAGCGCGCAGCATGTCTAAAATTTGTGCTTCGAGCGGCTGGTACGAAACCATCGCTGGTTCGAACGTTTTTTTCGCCGTCACTTCACCCGGCAAATCACCGGTTTGAATCATCGTCCGGTTTTCGCTCTGCGCCAGAATGCCGGCGCGGCGCACAAGATTTTCCAGTTCGCGAACGTTGCCGGGCCAAAAATAATTCTCGAGTTTTTCCATAGCCTGATCGGAAAACCTCATGGCCGGGTGGCCATGCTTTTGCAAAAAATGTGTCGCGAGCCGGGGGATATCCTCACGGCGCTCGCGCAACGGCGGCAAGGTGAGCGGAAAACCATTGAGCCGATAAAACAAATCCGCGCGAAAATTTTCTTTTTCAACCTCGGCTTGCAAATTTTTATTGCACGCGGCAATCACCCGCACGTCGACTTTGATCGTCTCTTCACCGCCGACTCGTTCGAAGCGGCCTTCCTGCAACACACGCAAGAGCCGCGCTTGAAAGGCCGGCGTCGTCTCGGAAACTTCATCGAGAAAAATCGTGCCGTTAGCGGCCAGTTCAAAACGTCCGCGCCGGCGGTTGGCGGCACCTGTGAAACTGCCTTTCTCGTGGCCGAACAATTCGCTTTCGAGCAGCGCCTCCGGCAGCGCGCCGCAATTCACTGCGACAAACGACGCATTTTTTCTTTTACCCGCTTGATGAATCGCGCGCGCCACCATTTCTTTGCCGGTGCCGGTTTCCCCGTAAATCAACACGGGAATATTTTCCGCGCTAACTTTGGCAACCATCGCCAGGACTTGCGCCATTTTGCCGCCGGCGGCATGAATGATTTCCGGAAATTGCGGCGGCACGGCTTGATCTTCCGGCATGACATGCGTCCGCAGATCGCGCAGTTCGCTTTCCAATGTGAGAATCGTCTGTTGGCGCGCCTCGGCTAATTGCCGCGCCTGTGCGGAGGAAATCGTTTGTTGCTGAAACTGGTTCTGAATCTCCGTTAGTTTGACGTGCGCCTCTTCAAGCTGGGTTTCTTTCGCCGCGATTTGTTCCTGTAAAAGTTGTTTGAGCGAATCATCCAACACTTGGCGCTCGCGGCGGCGCGTGGCGCTCAGATAAAGCAACGACACGAGAAAGGCCAGCGTCGGGTAAAACAATGGAAGCACAAAATTCATTTTGCTAAAAATGAGTTGCGCGGCAACCCAATAAACGAAAATGACTCCGCAACCGCCAATCATTTTAAAATTAAATTGCCGTACCCGCCAAACAAACCAGGCCAGCACCGCCATGAACAGAATGAGAATAAAAGCCGGCCATTTCGGCAATTCTCGCAAATAGTTGCCATGAATCAAATTTTCCGCCACCGTCGCATGAATCAGCGCGGCGGGAAGCGCCTCCGCCAGCGGCGTGGCTTTGAGCGTCGGCGCGCCGGGAAAAGTGGCGGCGACGAGTACGATTTTGTCTTTGTAGTTCAGCGAGTCCGGCACGCGCTCAAAAATTTTGAGCAGCTCGACGAAGCTGATTGCGGCAACATTGTTGAGATCGCCAAAATGATTCAGCCGCAGTTGGCCGCGTTGTTGAATGAAAGCGTCAAGTTGAGTTTTGGCTCCGGCATCATTCAAATACAAGCGGGCCAGCGCAACCCCGAATGAGAAAATGAGACTATCCTGATAACTCGCCACTAACGGCACGTTGCGAATAACCGGCTCCGGATTAAAATTGCCAAACCCGCTGCCGGCAGCGTGCTGGCGGAGTGGCTCGAAGGGAAAACTCGGCTCACTTCCGGCAAAGGCATGAGGAGAAAGAGATTTTAACTCCGCAAACGTCATCGGCAAACAAACGTTGCCCGCCGTTTGCAAGAAGTCCGCGAGCGCGTTGTCGAATTCAGGATACTGGCGATTCGGCGTTTCAAATAAAATATCGAAACCGATCACTTTCGCGCCGAGGCGGCTCAAAACATGCGTCATGTAACCGTAATAATCCCGCGTCAACGGCCAGCCGCCGAGCGCCTGCACATCTTCCGCGCCGATAAAAACAAAAATAAATTCATCCGATAGTTGGCGGCTGCCGCGCAGCTTGAATTGCAGATCAAGAAGGGAATCTTCGAGGGTTTGATTAAAGGAAATGGGCAGCAACGACAGAATTCCCAAGAAAAGAATAATGACGAGGCCGAGCGCTGCTGTTCGCATAAAATAAATCTTGTCGACGGAGAGATGAGAATCAGCCAATGTTTATGCCGATGAATTCAAATTTTGATAAAATATAGCGGCGTGGCGTTTGAAATGCAAGCGCAATTTGATGAGGTCGGCATTATCGCATAGGTGGACTGACCGGCCACTTGGGTAGGGATGATTTCCAACAAGGCCGGTTGGGGTTATTTTTTACGCGAGTCTTTCAATCTCTTTCGACCTTTGGCGTCGAGTTGCTTAAAATTCTTGCTTGAGATCACTGGTTTCCCTGTCTGAGATTCAATATCTTTGCGCGTCCTGCCCGCCACCGCACCGCCATCCTGCGCATCTTTCTTGAGTGGCGCGAATCCTTGTGAATCACGATCGCGGTGCAATTTCGTGGTGGTGGCCTCAGCCAGCATGGTCAGGATCAATTCGATGTCGGTCATGTGATCGCGCAGATTTTCGCGTTGCAGGC
>CAYUVM010000183.1:0-7988 GCA_964447935.1 uncultured Cytophagia bacterium
CGCGCGGCGTGCTGCCGGAACGCGCCATCACCGAAGATTTTTTACTCTGGGATCGGCCGTGGCAAGCGAGCGTGAATCTGAATTTTTATGTGTCGCCACAGCGAAATTTGAAATTGTTCGGCCTGCGGCTGCCTAACAATTGGAATTTGAACCTGCGCTATTTCTCCCAAGCCGGTAAACGCTACACCCCGCAATTTCTCACCGACAGTTTCACCAACAACGGCAAGCCGATTTACACCGATGACGTTGACTCCAACGAGCAACCCGACGATCCGTACGGCCAAGTCGCTACCCGTTGGGAATGGGTCAACGCCAATTTTGAAAAATATTTTAAACTGCGCGGCACTACGTTTACGTTGTTCATCGAAGCCGTAAATTTGCTCAATCGCCAAAACTCGAACATCGTCAATCCCATCACCGGTCGCGCCTACGAATTTGGCGATCCAACAACAACGGGCATGAACGATCCGCTCTATCCGGATGTCCAGCCGCCAGCTTCGCCGTTTCCGTTCAACCCTGCACGCTATTTGACGCCGAGGAATGTGCTGGTGGGAATGCGGGTGAGGTTTTGAGGGATTAAGTAACCTGATTTAGATCGCCACAGATAACGTAAGACGAATTTGAGTTCGATTTCGAAACAAACGCAAAAAAGCATTCCGCTCCTACGGAGCTTAAAAAATTTTTAGCTAGACATTGCTATAAACATTTCGACCCTACGGGTCTGGAGTCGTGTTACTGTGTCAAAACTGTTTATCGTTTGAGAAATACAGATGCAAAATCAATCCGGCTCCGTTAGGAGCCAAATGTTTATAGAAAAACGCGGCCCAAAAAATTAAAGCTCCGTAGGAGCGACATGTAAGAATTGCCGTTTCCATTAAACCACAATTCCCGGAGGAAATATGGCAAATACCTACACGCAAATTTACCTCCATGTCGTCTTTGCGGTGCAAGGTCGGCAAAATATTATTCCAAAGGAAAACAAGGAAGAACTGCACAAATACATCGCTGGTATTGTGCGGAATCAAAAACAAAAATTGATTGCGATCAACAGCATGCCCGACCATGTCCATATTCTTCTCGGTGCGAAACCGAACATTGCGTTATCGGATTTGGTTGGGGATATTAAAACGAGTTCGTCCGCCTTTATAAATGAAAAACGTTGGATTCGAGGCCATTTCAATTGGCAGGTGGGATTTGGGGCATTTTCGTATGGACAATCGCAATTGGATGTGGTGATCAAATACATACAAAATCAAGAGAAGCATCACGCCAAACGAACATTCAAAGAAGAATATTTGGAGTTATTGAGTAAATTTCAAATCGAATACGATGATCGCTATGTTTTTAAATGGCTTGATGATGAAAAATAAAGCAAGAATTCACATGCCGCTCCTACGGAGCTTGAGGTATGTTTAAGTTCCAAATTCTATGAACATTTTGACCCTACGGGTCTTCGAAAGACTTGAACAATGGAAATAATTCTTATGCTTTTCAAAAAGAATAATCACCTTTTCCGCCTGCGGACTTGGCTCACATTGATGCTCCTCGTTCTCCTCGCCCAAACCGACGCCCGCGCCCAACTCATCCCCGAGCTCGGCAGCCAGCGAGCCGGAACCGCTGCGGCGCAATTTCTCAAAATCGGCGTCGGTGGCCGCGCGGTGGGCATGGGCGAAACGTTCATCGCAGTGGCGAATGATGCGAGCGCGTTGTATTGGAATCCGGCGGGCATGGCGCAGTTCGAAGGCAACCAGCTCATTCTCTCGCATGTAGATTGGCCGGTGGAGATCAAGCACGAATTTGTCGGTTACGTGCATCAGCTTTCGCCGACCAATAAAATTGGCGTGAGCTTCACGGCGTTGCACATGGAAGACATGGAAGAGACAACGGAATTTGCGCCAACGGGTACGGGGAACTTTTTCACGTTTCGCGATATTGCCATCGGCCTCTCCTTCGCCCGCAAGATGACAGACAAGTTCAGCTTTGGCACGACGGTCAAATATATTGAAGAAACGTTGGCCGAAGTGGAAATGCGCAGCGTGATGGTGGATTTGGGCATGTATTATTGGACCGGCTTTCGCTCAACACGCTTTGCCGTCGCGATTACAAATTTCGGCCAACAACTCACGCCGAGCGGTTCACTCACCCGCCGCGATGGCACGACGGTCAACAAGTTTCAATCTTTCGTGCCGCCGACGTTATTCAAACTCGGTTTCGCGACGGAGGTGATGGAAAATGAGCAAAACAAATTGACGGTCGCGGTAGAGTTGAATCACCCCAACGACAATGCCGAGAATGTTCACTTTGGCGGCGAATATTGGTGGCGCAAACGCGTGGCGTTGCGGTCGGGTTACAAACTCAACGTCGATGAAGAATCTTTCACCTTCGGCGCCGGCTTATCGCTACCACTGTCCATTGCGCATGCGAATCTCGATTATGCGTACACGGATTTCGGGAGATTGGGAAATGCCAATCGTTTCTCTTTCGTTCTGAGTTTTTAACAGCTTTGAACACGGACTACGTCCGCAGGATAACGCGGATTTTCACGGATTTAAAATGAAACCAAAACTTTTCAAACTTGCTTTTCGTTTTTTGCCTTTTGTTTTTTTCCTCTCGGCCTGTGGGGAAAAATTTCCGTTGCCGCCACAAAACGAGACGGGAGATCGCACGGTTGTGACCGACACACTTTACGTGCAGCAGTCGCCGATTTGGGGCACGGCACAAGGCTACAATTTTCGCGGGCCACGCGATGTGCATGTTGGCGCGGAGCCGTTGATTTACGTAGCCGACACGGAGAATGACCGCGTCCTTATGCTTGATCCCGTCGGCACCGTGTTGGGAATCTCCGGGCGCATTCCGCATCCGGTTGCGATCACGCAGGATACGCAATTGGATTTGCTCATCGTCAATAATTCGAATCGCGTCTATCGCATCAATCTTGTCGACGCCAATCACGTCATGGCCAACGCGCGCATCGACACGATTCTCACGCTTGAACAACGCGACCATCCGAATTGGCGTTTCACAAGCATTGCGACTTATCTCGGACGCTCGTATTACGTTACACGCGCCGGCACGGAAACGGCGGATAATGCCATTGTGCAATTCGACGAGAATGACAAATTCGTCGGGCCGCTGCCGTTGGTGCCGGGTGGTACGGGATTTTTCTCCGTCACCGAACCGAGCGGCATCATCTCCGTGCGGCGGACTTCGGTGGATTTCATTTTTACGCAAATCGGCAACAGCTTTCACCGCGCGCAGTGGATCACGACGGATGCCTATGGTTTCACGCCAAAAATCGACCAAGGCAAAGCGTTTTATACGCCGGGCAAGTTCACCACGCCGGAAGACATTGCCCTCGATGATGTCGGCAATATTTATGTTATTGATGCCGGCAGCGATAGCCTTTACAAATTCAATCCCGCCGGCGGCGAGTTTCGCAGCCAAAGTTTCGGTGGGCGTGGCAGTGGCGAGCGGCAATTCAATCGCCCGAACGGGGTGGCGTGGTTCAACAAGGTTTTGTACGTGGCAGACACGGGCAACAATCGGATCGTGCGATTTAAGTTGAACACGGATCTATAAATTGAACGCGGCGTGCCATCCGTAAGATGGCGCAGAATTTTCGGATTCGTTAAAAGGATTTTCATGCAATACAAAACGATCGATGCTGATCCGGTTCCGCTCAAAGGCAAATCTCTGCAATCAAAATGTCATTCCGCAAGAACCTTTTTGCAATCGAAGCCGTTTGTTGACAACAAACAAGATTCCTACGGAATGGCATTTTTTTTCATTCTAATTTTTCTATCATTCTCCCACCCTTCCGTGGCGCAAACGTATCGCATTTATTTCGGCGACATGCACTCGCACTCGGCGCTATCATGGGATGCTGACACCGGCGCCAAGATGCCGGCAGAAGCTTATGCCTATGCCAAAAACGTGGCGAAAACCGATTTTATGGCGATCAGCGATCACACCAACGGTTTGCCGCAACTGAATTATGAAAAAATCCGCGCTGCGGCCGCGGCTTACAACAATCTTGATAGCCAATTTGTGGCGATTGCGGGACAGGAATTGGGCAGCCTCGGTGCGACGGGCTATGGCCACATGAATATTTTTGAAGCCCCAACCATCGCGGGAAATGGTTTGGATAACGACGCGATTCGTTACGATCTCAACCTAGCGTATGAATTTATTATTGGCAATCGAGCCTCGGCGCAATTCAATCACCCCTCAGTGGAAAACGGCAATTCCAATTTTCTTAATTTTGATTATTTCTCGCCTGCTGGCGCGCACATGACGAGCATCGAAGTCATCAACGGCACGCGTTCAACGAACTTCGAACGCTATTATCTCGTCGCTTTGCAAAAAGGTTGGCATGTCGGCGCGCTCGGCGATCAAGACAATCACGGCGCGAATTACGGCAATCTGCGTTCCTCGGACGGCGATATTTATCTCACCGGCGTGCTCGCGGATTCATTGACGAAGCCGAAAATTCTCGGCGCGATTCGCAGCCGGCGCACGTATGCTTTTGAGACCAATCCGTTTGAGGATCGCATTTATCTCGACGCGTTTACGGCCGACGGCCGCTGGATGGGCGAAACTTTTGCCGACCATGATAAGCGAGTCACATTACGAATCGCCGCGCGCAGCGTCGCCAACGTGCGCTTTCGCCAGGCGCAAATTTATCGCAATGGTTTTTTGCTCGCCTGGGAAAACCTGAATGCCGCCAGCTTTGAATGGACGGTGGTCGACAGCAATTCCAGTGGGCCGCATTATTATTTTGCGAAGCTCGTGCAGGAAGACGGCGATTTGTTGTGGACAAGTCCGATTTGGGTCAACAGTCCGGGCGCGCCTCCTGCCGAGGCCCCGCCGATAACCATTCAGAGTCTGCGCAGAAATTTCAGCGATGGGATGCCGCAAACTTTTGGCTGGGCCAATGTGAAACTGCGCGGCGTCGCGACCGCCGGAACGCATTTCGGCGCTGAAGGGCCGGGCTATTTGCAAGATTCAACCGGCGGCGTTGCGGTATTCGGCGGTGATTTTTCAAAAACCGTCGGCACGGTTATTGGCCCGACCACCGCCTTTGAAGTCGAAGTGTTGGGCGGTGTTTCACAGTTTAATGGCAATATGGAAATTATTCCGTACTCTGTGCGCCGCATTAATGTTAAGCCGGTCGTCACCCCCCGCGTGATCAAAACCGCGCAAATTACGGCGGGCGAAAATCTCGAGGGCGTGCTCATCAAAATTGTTGGCGCGCGCATTACGGGCGGCAGCTTTCCACCCGCAGGTGGCAGCGCCAATTTAACTGTTGATGATGGCAGCGGGCCGTGCACGATGCGCATTGATAGTGACACGGATATCGACGGACAAATTACGCCAACGGGCAAGATTGATATTGTTGCCATTGTGAATCAATTTGATTCTTCCCTGCCCTATAACGATGGGTATCAGCTTCTGCCCCGTCGTTTCGCGGATATTGCGCTTTCAACAAACGTGCAGGCGCAAAGCGAACTGCCGCGCCAATTTCAACTGTTGCAAAATCATCCCAATCCTTTTGGGCGCGGTACGGAGATTCGTTTTGCTTTGCCCATCGCGGCGACGGTGCAGTTGGAAATTTTCAATCTGCTCGGCGAGCGCGTGGCGTTGCTGGTTGAGGAAAATTTTTTAGCGGGAGAGCATCGCGTCAATTGGGATGGCCGGCAAGCCGGTAAAACCCTCGCCAGTGGAATTTATTTTTATCGTTTACAGGCCGTAACGAAGAACACGACCTGGAAGGCCGTGAAAAAAATGGCGCTATTGCCGTGAGCGCGCTTCAACTCTTCTTTCAACCTCTACGATGGACCGTTCAAAAACAGACTTTCGGAAAACCTCCATTTAAGGCCGGCGTTGGGCATAACGAAACTTGAGATTATCTTGACTTTGATCGCCGATTTTAATAGATTGTTTATAAATTTTAACATCGTCGTTTCTTAATGATCAGGTCTTATGCCTAAAACTGCCCACAAAATTACGGCGCGGTTGCTTATTTTTATCTTATTCGCCGTGCAGTTGGCTGCCGAGTTAGCACACCAGCACCCAACGCCAAACGCCCGTCAACCCCTCAAAAGTTTAACGAAGCAAATCCACACCCCCGGGCCGAATTTTTGCCGGGTGCAGGCACTGTGTTTCGCTTGCTTTTTTTCCAACGCCAACCAAAGCCTGCCCCCAGCACTCACCTTCATCGTTAATCTTACACCAATCGCCACGGTGGCGCCTCCCCCGCAATATTTCTTTCAACAATTTTTCTCAATTTCATCCCAGAACCGCGCACCTCCCTCTGCAGCACAGATCTAAACACTTTTATGCGACGGACGTGATTCATACTTACTCATATAGATTACACGCCGTCAGCGGTTGATTTTTCGAGTGTTCATTCTCCGCAGGCGGAAAATGATTTCTTCTCGTTACCTAATTTACAATTCACTTCGGAGGAAATTGTGCTCAATTTACTCGCGTCACCACCTCGACGCTTTATAATTCCGGCTGCTTTTCCCATTCGTAAAATTGCAGTGGGATGGGGTTTTGCCCTTCTCGGTTCGGCAGTGATGGCCCAGCAAGATGGCACAAAGTCCATAGCCGTGGACTCGCTGCTCATTCAACAATTGCAACAACAAATGCCGGCAGCCGCAGCGCAGACAACACCCACTGTCGCGCTGCGAACCGCGCCATCCACCAATCCCAATATGAGCGTCATCGGCGATTTTCGCGCCACCTATCTTTCCCCAGCCCAGCGCCATCTCGAAACAGAATTTCACGAAGCCGAATTTGCTTTTCAATCCGTCGTTGATCCGTATGCCCGCGCCGACTTTTATCTCTCCGCGGCGCCGGATGCTGCCACCGGCGAATTTGCGATTGAATTGGAAGAAGCTTTTCTAACCACGCAAACTTTGCCTGCCGGCCTGCAGCTCAAAGCCGGAAAATTTCGCAGCGCGTTTGGAAAAATTAATTCTATTCATCCGCATGCCCTGCCCTTTATCGATACGCCGGCTGTTTACGCCAATTATTTTGGTGACGAAGGCCTCAATGACACCGGCTTATCCTTGAGTTGGCTGGTGCCCAATCCGCTTGATTTCTATCAGGAGCTTACCGTTGAGGCCACGCGCGGACCGGCAGAAAATATCAGCTTTGCCGCCAGTCCGTTTGATCGCTATTTATATCTGGCGCATCTGAAAAACTTTTGGGACTTGACGCCCAACGCCACATTGGAGCTTGGGCTTAGCGGCAGTGTTGGCCCCAATCCGGCCGGCTTCAATTCAGTTATCGGCGGCATTGATTTAACCTATAAATGGAAACCGCTGCGGTTAAACACGTATCGCTCATTGGTCTTGCAAGCTGAAGCGCTTTGGAGTCGGACAAAAATTGCGGCGTCGGAAAAGATTGCCTCCGGCGGCATGTATTCTCTGGCCACTTGGCAACTGCAAAAGCGCTTGTTCCTGACCGGCCGTTTTGATTATGCGAACCGCTCGTATAATGCGTCGTTCGTTGAACGCGCTTTTTCCGGCACGCTGGGCTGGCTGGCAACAGAATTTCAAAAAGCTGAGATTGAAGTTAAACTCACCTCTTCCAACTCGGCGGACCGCACCACGCAAGTGTTGCTGCGTTCGGTGTTCGTTATCGGCGCGCATGGCGGCCACGCCTATTAATCACGCTTAACAAGGAAATTATACATGAAATCATGCTCTGGTCAAAACCTTCTGGCGGTCGCAGCGGCGGTTCTCCTTTGCGCCGCTGTCCCGTTACAAGCAAAAGATAAATTGCGCGTGGTCACTTCGCTTCCCGATCTCAAAAGTATTGCCGAGATTGTCGGCGGTGAAAAGGTTGACGTCTTCGCGATTGCCACCGGCTTTCAAAACCCGCACTTTGTCGATCAGAAGCCGAGCTACATTTTGAAACTCGCGAAGGCGGATCTGTTCGCGACGGTCGGCCTGGATTTGGAAACCGGCTGGGTGCCG
>CAYUVM010000184.1:0-7956 GCA_964447935.1 uncultured Cytophagia bacterium
GACGCTTGAGCAATTCTTCCGGCGGCAAATCGATCAGCTCGATTTCATCGGCGCGATCCAAAATGCTGTCCGGAACAGTTTCATGCACGGTGATGCCGGTGATCTGCTGCACCGTGTCAATGAGGCTTTCGACGTGCTGAACGTTGAGTGTGGTGTAGACGTTGATGCCATGATCGAGTAATTCCAGCACGTCCTGATAGCGTTTGCGATGGCGCACGCCCTCGGCATTGGTATGCGCCAATTCGTCGACCAAAACGTAATCGGGATTAATGCGTAAGATTGCATCTAAATCCATCTCTTGCAGCTCGATGCCGCGATAGGGCGTTTTCAAACGCGGCACGACCGGCAAACCTTGCAACAATTCATCGGTTTCGGGGCGGCCATGCGTCTCGACATATCCGGCGATGACATTGACGCCGCGCGTCTTCAGGGCCTGCGCCGCTTGCAGCATCGCAAAAGTTTTCCCGACGCCCGCCGCCATGCCGAAAAATATTTTCAGCTTGCCGCGTTCGGCGTGCTCTTCTTCGCGCTGAACTGCCGCCAGCAGCGCGTCCGGATCGGGGCGAGATGGTGCTAACATAAAATTGCAGCGAAAATTTTCAAAAGCCTAAATCATGTCATGTGTTACGCAAAAACTCTGATCCAATTACCTCGATGTCCTGAAGCGATGTTTCACTCAGCCATTTTATAGTACTGCGTGCCCTTTTTTTATCAGGTCGTCATAATCATTCCACATTTCAATCCTTGAGTTGCGTTTAATTTTCCCCGCCGGATTCTGCTGCATGCGCTGGTCTTATGGTTTATTGCGCAGACGAAATTTCATGGACAAATTCATCTGCCCGCCAGTCAAGCGTTTCCATAATTTACCTCGTCTAATTTGAAATCCAGCAAACGAAAGACCTCAATGGCCCAAACTTTCTAAAATTACACAAGATCTCTTGAAAAGGCAAATAAAAACGCCAACGCCGGTTTCAACAAATGGTGTTTTGTGGTTAAAAAATTAACCATGCCTTTCGCCAAAGCGTCGAGAGCAGGCCGTGCGCGCGGGAAGTTGCTCGCTCGAAGAAGCCCGCCATATTTTGGAGACGTACCGCAGCGGATTTGAGGGATATACTTATATGGAGCGATGAGGGGAAACGCAGCCAAAATTTAGCTCATGTAGGTATCAACTCATCCTGACCCAAAGGTGACGCAACTCGCATCTATCAAGACCATCTCTATAATGTTCAGACTTGAATGTGCCAACCCCTGTGGCCAAGTTGTCACTCAGCGATTGGAGAACATCGGAGTCACTCCAGGACGAGTTCGGGTCCGCCGCCAAGTCCCGAATCCAGCAGTTCACCTGATCCAGCCAAAAGAAAAGGGACTGCTCCTGAACGTATGCGATCATGGCCGCGAAGGTATGAATGGCCCCATGATAGCCGAATTTAAAGCGCTGGATGCCGCCTGTCGTACCCAATTTGGTGGTGACGTATTCACACTCGTCCCGATCTTTCCCTTTCGGCGTCGGAAGTCGCTTACACTCAATGGGAAACAGCGCGTCAAACTGGGTGTGTCGGCGGTGTTCAATGATGAGCACGGCGGCACGAGGCTTCACTGTGAGGTCTATCTTTCGGCCGACATGCGTTTCGTCGCTAGTCTCAGTTCGAAACTGGATGTGGCTCCAGGCGGGAGAATAGTAGACGGCGCTATTCAGGTGCTCACATAGGTATTCGGTCAATTTGGTTTCCGCGTCTGCAACCGGACGGTCAGGATGATCACGCCAACGGGGAAGTTCTTCAGCGATGAAATCTACGAGCTCCAGCTTCGCCGTAGAGGGCAAATGAATGTCTCGATCGAGATTGCCTGATGGAAGAGAGATGTTGGGACTGTCTGCCAGCATAATCGCAAAACCTCAGAATCCTTGTTCAGCCAGGTCGGCAAGTGTCTCATCCGCATCCCGCAGCGCGATGGAGCGCAGCCAGTATCGTAAGCGGTTGGGCTTGAGTAGGTAAATGCACGCCCCATCGTAGATTCGGGCAATGCGTGTGACCTGAAGGCCACCGCCGCGTTTCTCTCGCAGTAGGGCGTCGAGTTTCTCCTTGAGTGCATCCGCACCGGCCCAGTCCACATTCCCATTGCCGAAGACATACGGCTGACAAATCACACCTGGCGAAATGTACGGAGCCAATACCCGCAGCTTATTCTTTTTGTAAACGCCGTTGATTCGGCTGGTGAAAACATCGTTGAACGCGGGCAAAGCAGGATCACCCGTCTGCATCATTGAGGCAGAATTCTCGCCAAGACGGATGAGATCGCGATAGTAATCCACGATGTCGGCAACCAGAATTTGTTCGTGGGGGCTCAGTTCAAGGTCGTGAGATGACGGGCATGGTAGGTCGAATATATCTGTGCCGGATAACGTGGTTGCATGTTGGGTGAACAGCTTAATACTAGTTGCCGCAACATATGCTTTTAAAGCCTTCTTCTCTCTACCAAGAAAAGCGTCGATCTCCTTAAGGCGTTCAGCGTGATTGGGAGTGCCGCAGAATCCCACAACTTGGTTTTTGTATGTGAGATAACTCGTCATCCAGAAACCATGGTTTAGATTGTACTGCTCATGCACTAGGACCATCGGAGGAGTATAACGTGCCTTTGTATATGCAGAGCGAAAAGATGTGGCAGTAACAGTGATGATAGCGTTGCGGTTAATACCTGACTCGGAGATTCCGTCTGATGGAAGCAATGGCTTTCCAGTCAAGTGATCAGCTGGTTGACGGACGACAGTTTTACTGAGTGGCCTATTCTTGGGTGGGGCAGCTTCGATAAAACCTTCCCCATAGTCCCAGCCCTGCTTTTTAGCGTATTGCCCCAAAGTCTTGAATTTCCGCAGCCGATCAACAAAGCTAAGCACGCGCCCGCCACCGAGTAGGTCGCATCGCCACACAGCATCATTATTCATGACCAGCTCCCTCGGCAACCAGTGCATATCATAATAATCAATATCGAAGCCTTGTTCCGCATCAGCGCGGCCACTGCGGCGGAAGGTGGCGTGGAGTATCTGTCGTTTTGGTGGCGGTACTTGGGATTCAGCGACAACCCCAACGACCTTAGTATCTGCGCCGCCTTTGCTGAAGAGGCCGCGGACGGAAATAAAATCGAGAATCTCGCGGACGTCCCAACGTTCAATAAACTTACGTCGGAACCCGATCGATTGTTGGTTGTAGAGAAAGTTGTGTTGTTGCAACATCGAGAGCACGCCACCGGGAGCCAGCATTTCCATAGATTCATGGAGAAAAAGATAGGCTATTTGCTTGTCGGGCAGCGCGCCATGATCCTGTAGGTATCGCTGGTAGGCGCGCTCTGCGCCGTCGGTGCCAAGCTTCGACTCAAACGGCGGATTTCCAACGATTACGCCCACTCGCTCATTGATCGTTTGCTTCTCTCGCGCCTCGAAGAAGCAGCCAGTGTGGATAGTAACTTCTTTTAATGGGGGGAAGAGTTTCACGCTGGCCCTGATCTCAATCGGTTCCAGCGCATCGCAGAGCGCGAGACAGAGGCTAAATGCAGTGAGCTCGACGGCACCCTCTTCTAAATCAATACCACGCAGCCGTGTCGTGAGCAATTTTTTGAGGGTTGCCTGATCCGGGCGCTTCCAATTGTTGCGAGAGCGCCAGTGAAGCACAAGCCGCTTGTAGGCTTCGACAAGGAAAATCCCGGAACCGCAAGCTGGATCCAGGATGACTTCTTCGGCGCTCTTCTCCAGCCGATCCAGCCGCTCCCAATTCAAGACTTCACCCAGCAATAAGCGGACGAGAAAATGCGGAGTATAGACTTCTACCGTCTTGTCCTTGACGAAAAGCTGATAGATGTGGCTAATAAGCTCTACAGGCAGGTCGGCAAAGGAGTATCGTTGCCAGAGCGTAAGCTGACCACCAGGCTCCTGCCGCCCCTCCACCAGCCGGGCATAGCGGGCGAGTCGACTGTTATCACGCAACGTCTCACGATCATCGTCGCTAAGGATGAACACATGCCCGTTGAAACGCTCTTCCAAGTGATCGAGCAAATTAACTAGGGCCGGGCCGTTGGCAAGCACCTGAAAAAACTCATTCGCATCCGGTTTGAAACGCGCAAAGAAACCATCCTCAAAAACCCCGCGTTTTTCAAGATACGCAATGAGCACTGACAGAATGAGCAAACGTCGCCTAAGCGGCTTGGGAAGAATGGCTTTCTCATTGAGTTCTCGGTGCAGTTCCTTGACGGCGTTGATAAGTGTCTTTTGCGCTGCTTGCTTGCTGGATAGGAGCTGCTTGCACACTGCCGGATCATCCCAGAGTGTTCCAGTACGAAGCCGTTCGGCGTCCCACCAAGGATCCTTGGCGATTCGGGAAGTGAGTTCAAGCTCCTTGTAGGGCTTGAAAACGATTTTGCCACCGCTCTCAAAATCAGGCCGGTGCGCACAACGGAAAAGCTGAACTAAACCACTCGTGACACGATAGACAAGCGGTACACCACCCCAACTCCAAAGTCGCTGATGCAACTTTGCGAAATTGGGGTCTTGTGCTGGCCCGTCTGAGCGGTAAATGAATGCCTGCGCCACGGGGGCTTTGCCATCGTGAGGTGCTTCGAAAAAGACCGCATCTGCCCCGTAACGCTCGGCCTTTTCCATGATTGCGACTTCTTCAACTGGCCGACCGGTACGGACGTACCCCTGAACGGGCACAAGTCCGTCCACGCTGGCATAGCTGTTGACATCCCTGAAATCGGTCAGCCAATTTATAGGATTGCCCATCCGCAAGCTCTCATTCGATTAACAGACATTAACGCATTTTCATAAAATAAAACCTTCCGCACTCTTTCCCAGAATACTGCTGCCAGGACGGATCTCCCACTCGTCAGGCCACACTCACACTCCATTTCCACCGAGCCGCTCTAACACATCGCGAACTATCGCTTAGAGACCCGCAAGGGCACACTCCCATTATTCAGCGAACACCGTCCGTCTCGCATCATGTTTCCAATATCGGCAAGTTTTGCCTCTCCGGTATTCCCGTCCATATCGCTCAATATTTGGTTGAAATAACCACCTTCACCTCAAGCTGGGTGATTAGCCTGTGCATCATTAGGTGATGGAATCTCCGACACCTTTCCATTCAACAACGCTTCCAACTCCGCGCCGTCGACCATTTCTTTTTCCAACAGCAGCAGCGCCAGCTTCTCCAACTTCTCCCTTTTCTCGGTCAACAACGCCGTGACTTCATGGTAAGCCGTATCAATGATCGTGCGCACCTCTTCATCAATCTCGCCGGACACGCGTTCGCTGTGGGGCTCGCCGCTGAACTCGAAGCCGGCAAAGGGGCCGCGTTTTTCTTTGGCATAATACAGCGGGCCAAGCTTGCTGCTCATGCCATATTCGGTGACCATGCTGCGCGCAATCGCGGTGCCGCGCTCGATGTCGTTTTGCGCGCCGGTGGAAATTTCGTTGAAAATAATTTCTTCGGCCACGCGCCCGCCGAGCAAGACTTTCAACCGGTTGAGCAACTCGGTGCGCGTCATCAGATAGCGATCTTCCGTCGGCAGTTGCAGCGTGTAACCCAGCGCTGCCACGCCGCGCGCAATGATCGAAACGCGGTGCACCGGATCAACGCCAACCAAGCTGCCGGCCACCACCGCATGGCCGGCTTCATGATACGCGACGATTTCTTTTTCCTTCTTATTTAACACCCGATTCTTTCTTTCGAGTCCGGCAATGACGCGGTCAATGGCTTCTTCCAAATCGGTGTTTTCCACGTGTTTTTTATTGGCGCGCGCCGCCAGCAGGGCCGATTCATTCATCACATTGGCGAGATCGGCGCCGACAAAACCCGGCGTCCGCGCCGCAATCATGCGCAGATCGACTTCCGGGGCCAGCGTCACTTTGCGCGCATGCACTTTCAAAATTGACTCGCGGCCGTTGATGTCCGGACGATCGACGACGACCTGACGGTCAAAGCGGCCCGGCCGCAGCAACGCGATGTCGAGAATTTCCGGACGATTGGTGGCGGACATGATGATGACGCCGCTGTTCGGCGCAAAGCCGTCCATTTCCACCAGCAATTGATTGAGCGTCTGCTCGCGCTCATCATGCCCCGACAGCGGGCTCATGCCGCGCGCTTTGCCGACGGCATCCAACTCGTCGATGAACACGATGCACGGCGCCTGCGCTTGCGCCTGTTGAAATAAATCGCGCACGCGCGCCGCGCCCACGCCGACAAACATTTCCACAAAATCCGAACCGCTCAAGGAGAAAAACGGCACGCCGGCTTCCCCCGCCACCGCGCGCGCCAGCAATGTTTTTCCGGTTCCCGGCGGGCCAACGAGCAGCACGCCTTTGGGAATATTGCCGCCGAGGCTTTTGAATTTATCGGGATTTTTCAGATACTCCACCACCTCGCGCACTTCTTCGACCGCTTCATCGATGCCGGCCACGTCCTGAAACGTCACTTTGGTTTTGCCTTCGACGTAAACTTTTGCCTTGCTTTTGCCAATCGACATCAGGCCGCCCTGCGGATTCACCCGCCGGAACATCAGGCCCCAGATCGCCACGAGCACCAACAACGGCAAAATCCAATTCAATAAAACCACTTGCCACCACCCGTCGTCGGCCTTGCCGGAAAATTTAACGCCGGCGGCTTCCAGTTCTTTCACCAGTTCGGGATCATCCACCGGAACCGTTGAAAATTTTATTCCCGCATTTGGACTATTGGCATCCGCGTCCGCTGGTGACAACGGTCGGTTCGTCGCCTCTTCGACGGCATTCGCGGCCAGCAATCCGGTGATTTCCTGCGGGGTAATTTCGCAGGCGATAATTTTCTTTTCTTTAAGCAATTTTTTAAATTCGCTGTAATCGAGGCGACGCATATCGTCGACCACAAAATAGCTGTGCAATGCGTACATCATCATAATCGCCATCATGATGTACCATAAAGAAAAATTCATTCGGCGGTTGCCGGGCAATTGCTGCCGCCGCCGGGGTTTGGGATTTTCCATGTACCGTTTAGGAGTGAAATGAAATTTTATGCAGCCGCTTCAATGATTTTTTAATATAGGCAAGTCGCCGTGCAAAGTCAAGCAGAACTGCCGGCGGGTATTTTTCTTGCTGCATTTTATTTGAAAAATCCTGGTTACTCACCCAAAGAAGCTGTCTTTCCGGATGAATCTTTTTCACGCCGAGTACGGTGCTGGTACGAAACAGGATTCCCTGGCCCGCCTAGAGCCTTTGCCCGCCCTGCCAAGGCCATTTGGCGGGCCAGGGGCAGGGCGGGCTTCCAGAATGACATTCAAGCTGGAGGGTGAATAGTTGCAAAAAATATTATGGCGCGCTTGCAAATCAGGAACAAATTTTTATATTGTGATCAACCCAACGCGGACGAGCCGCAACCAGAAAGATTAACAGGAGAAAACAGCGAAGGCAATGATTGGGAAATTCTCTTTAGCTTTTAAATCTCTGTTTACTCTGTTTTCTCCGTGTTAAAAAATCTTTGCTTGTTTTACACACGCCTAAATCAAGGAGGAAAAATGCGACTGACCATCCGCTGGGCGCTGCTGATGCTTGCTTGCGGCGCCGCAACCATCTCCGCGCAGAATGCAAAATCCGGTAAATTGCATGACGAGATCAAAGCCCGCGCCAACCAGGAATATGCAACGTTAGAGCAGCTTTATCAACATTTGCACCGCAATCCGGAGCTTTCTTTTCACGAAGAAAAAACCGCGGCGCGGATGGCCGCAGAACTCACCCAAGCCGGATATGCCGTTACCGCCGGCGTGGGCAAACACGGCGTGGTCGGGGTTTTGAAAAACGGCGCGGGGCCGACGGTGTTGATCCGCACCGATCTCGATGCCTTGCCGGTCACGGAAAACACCGGGGTTGAATACGCCAGCAAGGTGCGCGTGCATGATGAACAAAACAACGACGTCGGCGTGATGCATGCCTGCGGC
>CAYUVM010000185.1:0-7955 GCA_964447935.1 uncultured Cytophagia bacterium
GTTATCAATTACGCTGATCCCGGAAGACAAAATCCAGCCGAGCAGATAAGGATTGGTGGCGAAAGCCATGAGACTGGAAAATAAACGCGACGCATCAAAACTTACCGCTTGCGCCGTCGTCGCTTTTTTAAGCAAAATTTGTCCGGCAATGGTCGTGAGAATGGAAATTAAAAAAATCGTATTGACGGTGGTTTTGGTCATGGCCGATCGCAGCGTAATTGATAACTCCATAAACAGCATTCACTTGTCAGAGTCAATTACCAACACTAACAGATGGATGCGGAACGATTTCGTAGACGAACGCCCGCGGTACCATAGTCGCCGTGGTCGTGTACACCAGGCGCAATTCCGGCGGCGGTGAATTCAATACTTGTTGCAGAATTGGAAAATGTCCAACATATCGCGTGCTGATAATCACATACCGCGCGTCGCGATGCCGCGCATATTCAAGCTGGCGGGCGAATGGATCTTGGGTAAAACTCACGCCGCTGCGCACATCGTAATTACCGGCGTAAAAATCCACCGCCTTGTTGTAGCTCATCATGATCGGCGGTTGCTGTTCAGCATGTTGGCGCAACCACGTTCCGGCTTCTTTTAACTCAATAGCCTCTGCCCACTCCGTATCACCGGCAGGCGTTGACGCCATCACTTTTCCCATCTCCGGCAACCAGAAAAGCATGCCACCAACCGCTATCGCCAAGGCTCTCCCCCAATACTGGGATCTCCCTCGTGCAGAAAACGCTTGCGTCATTTCCTGCAACCATTCCGCAAGCCGGACAAATCCGCTCGCAATCCAAATTCCTGCAAGCGGCAACATCGCCATGAGGTAACGCTCGGTAATATGAAAGGCCGGCACGACGATGAGCCAGTAAAAAATCAGCACTCCAAGCAGATAAACGGCGAGTGGCAATTCCACGGCTTGCCATCTGTGGCCAAATAAACCCAGGCCAAGGAGAATAGCCAGCACGAGTGACAACATTTGCGGCAAACCGTATTTTAACACGCGAAAAAAATTCGTGGCGTATTTTTTTACAAGCAATCCGGCAGAAATTTTTACCTTTGGCACGCCATTGCTTTGAGACTGCTGCAAGAATGTGCCGGTATGAAAAATCACATCCATCGGCAGGGTTTTATTATCAGGCGATAACGATTCAAAAAAATCATCATTCTCGGCGGTAAAATATGTCGCTTCAAATTGCTGATTTGCGGCGCCTTTGGCGCTGAGCGTCCAATACCCGGTTTGCTTGTGTAAATAAATCAGGTACGGCGATGCCGTCATGAGAAAACCCATGCCGGCGCAGAGAATCATCAGCAATGACGGCGCCCGGCGATGGCTAAAAAAATCTGCGGCCGCGCGCCCGAGAGCGAATACCACAAACACGATCAAGAATCCCATGCCTTCCGGTTTCGCGAGATATGAAAATCCCCAACACAAACCGGCAGCGATGGCAAACGGCCAACGTTTTTTTTGCAACGCCTGCCAACCGAGCCACAATCCAAGAAATCCAAAGAACATGTACGCCGGCTCCGCGAGTGGGGCCGTCTGCGCAAAGGCGAGCGCCGGATGCAACGCTGAAAAAGCCCCCGCCCAAAAAGCAACTTGTTGTCCCATCAGTTCGCGCGCCAATAGATAAATCGGCACAACCATCAAGGCCCCGAATATTACGGTCGTCAATCGTCCCGCCCATTCAATATCGGCAATCAGCAAATTCATCAACCCCATCCACAAGGGCAACCCTGGCGACCAATAGGGATGAAAAAATGCTTCCCAATTTCCCGCAACGAAACTCGCGGCCATTTGCAAATAATGCGGTTCATCCCAGTTCACCGCAAAACGGTATCGCAATAGAAACAGTCGAAAGCATAACGCCAGCGCGACAAGTCCGCTAATAAAAATTTTTTTGCGATCCATGCTTCTAAACTTCGCTCAATCCGTTCGGTTAATCTCCTGCGCATACTCTTTTTCGTACGCTTCCTCGCTTTTGCCAACTTTTAAAACCGCGCAAGAGTAAAATGCTATCGTTGCGCCAGACGCACAAAAAGTTCTTCATAGCGTTCGGTGATGCGATCCCAGGTGTAATGCTGATAAATCCGTTCCTGCGCCTGATGGCCGGTTTGCGCGACGAGGCGTGGGTGGTCGAGCAGATGCTGCATCTTGTCACGTAGGTCGGTCACATCACCGTTTGTGCCAGTCTTGAAAAAAAATCCCGCATCACCCAACACTTCGCGATGCTCGGGCACATCATTCGCGAGGATACAATTGCCGTGCCCCATGCCTTCCAGCAACGCCGGATGCGTGCCCCCGACTTCCGTGCCTTGGATATAAAAATACGCATTCGATTGCAGCTCACGATAACCTTGCCCGAAAACGTAGCCTGTGAAAATAATGCGGGGATCTTTCGTGCTTTTAACTTCACGAATAAAATCCGTGCTGTATGGCGCATCGCCGACCATGACGAGCTTGAGATCGGTTTTGACTTTTTCAAATGCCTTCACGACCCGATGCGGATTGTTCTCCGGCTCGAAGCGGCTGACGTAGAGAACATATTCTTTCGGTTTCAATTTGTAGCGTTGCAGGACTTCATCCGTTTCAACGCGGCCAATCGGTGCGCCGTAAGGAATATATGTCGAGCGTTTGTTGAATTTTTCCAAATAATACTTTTCAATATCGCGCGCGTCGGTAACAACTTCATTGGCGCAAAACGTCGCCAGCCATTCGGAAATTTTATAAAACGCCTTGCCGAGTGCGTTCCATTTGGCGCGTTTCCATTCCAAACCGTCAACGTTGAGCGCCACGGGAATCCATTTCAACCGTGGAATCCACGAAAAAATGGCATTGGCGCTATTGCAAATCAAAATTGCTTCATAATTCTGCGTCAGACTATGCCAAACACAAAGGAAAGTGTGTGCAACCGTATCAAAATACTTATGACTAATCGTCGGTAAAACCACGAGCCGGACGCCGCGATAGTATTTATCGGGATGCTTAATACTATTGGCACGACCATAAACCGTTACCTCGTGGCCGCGCTGCACCAAGCGCGTGCTCAATTCTTCAGCAAACGTTTCAAAACCGCCGTAATTTGCGGGAATCCCGCGAATGCCCATAATGGCTATTTTCATATCAAACGTGTTTTCGTCGTAATGCTCGTAGTAACGCCTTCAGGCGCAAAAGCTCTCAAGCTAAATTGCATTCGTTTTCTTAAATTCACCTAAAACATACAACACGAGAAAATAAAAACCAATCAACACAGTCAATTCAACCAACAACATCACACCGGTTGCTTGCCACCAAGCCGCCCAGCCCCATGTTACGCCTCCGGCCAGGCAAGCCCGCAATAACGAACGCCAGGGCACAATCGAGCCAAATCGCCGTAACACGATTACACTCGCGGCCACGGTTCCAATGGTTGCCGCAATCAATGTGGCCAGCGCGGCGCCCTGGGTTCCATACTTTGGCGCTAACACGAGACAGAGCAGAATATCGCTCACCGCAGCAAGCAAATTAATTTGAAAGGCACGATTGGCGTAGCCATCGGCACTCATGATTGTGCTCAACACGACAAGCAGCGTGTACATGGCGATGCCCACAATCAACAGACGCAAAATCGGTGTTGCGGGAGCATACATGTCCGTGTAAAGCAATTCGACCATTTCGGCAGCGTTTGCCAACACTAAGACAAGCACAGGAACGAGCAAGCCCAGCAGTAAACGCATCGTTTGGCGCAACAACCCGCGGCTCGCCGCAAGATCTTCCTGTGCCAACATACGGCTCAACGCCGGCAACACCGTTGCCGTTAATCCGAGAAAAATAAAATACGGTACGCGCGCAATAGTCGCCGCCGCCGTGTAGTGACCAGCAGCTATCGACGGCATGAATTTTTTGACAAAGATCAAATCAATATAAAGTAGAGCATTGTTACTGAGCGTGTATAAAACAATGGGTACGGCAAATTTAACCAAGCTCGAGTAATGTTCGGTTGCGGTGGTTTCCGGTAAATGAGCGCGATGCACCAGAACCGCACCGATAAAGAGGCCAACAGCAGAGCCAAGAAAATTGCCGATCAGGGCGCCTTCAAGACCAGCGCCCAATAAGATCAAACCAATGCAACAGGCGGCTTTGCTCAAGCCGTAACTTGCAATGATGAGCGCTTGACTTTCAAACCGCTGCAGCCCGCTGTGCACGCCGAGATAAAACCAGTATAGACCGTAGAGCAAAATATCCGGCGCGGCGATCCATAAAATTCTTTTAAAAGCTGAATCAGCAAAACTTGCGCTAATTAACGGCACGCTCAAGACCCAAAGAACAAAGACGCTCGAAGCGTATGCGAATTGAGATCGGCGTCCAAGCCGCAACCACGCTGAAACGCGCGCCGGCGATTCCGCGATAAACTTTTGCATCGCAGTCGGCACGCCATTAATGACAAAGAGCTCAACCCAAACCAACATCGCCATCGCCACACCATACACGCCGTATTGTTCCGGCCCGAAATAACGGGCGAGAAAGACATTGAGTGCATAACCGCTCAACATCAAAACGCCTTGCGCCGCCATCAGGAGAAAAGTGCCGCGAGTAAAACTCTTCATAGGTTTTGAACCCGGGTGACGCGGGCTGGAAATTCCTTCACCGCTTCGACGATCTGCTGGAATCCGTGTACTAAGATTTTAGATCACTCCACGAGTAGATCGCAATGGTTTTTTCCGGCGTTTCATAACGGCGCTGTAACTGGCGTTCAATAAACTCTTTTACTTCGGGGCGCACGTAACGCGTTTCGCCGAGCCGGTAGAGATCAACAATCAACCAGCCCGCTGGTTGGGTTTGCATCAAGCCCTGCAAGTCCTCGACCGTGTCAATAACACTGGCATTGCTGTAATAATCGATCAACGCGCCGTCTTTTTTGATAATTTCTTCATCACGGCTGCTTTCCATGCTCGCGAGAAAATAATCGACGCGTCCGAGATAATAATAAACTGCGACGGGTAAGGTCGAGATGACCGGCTGCTTTTCGGCACGCTGATTGCGAACAAAAGTGCACGCGTCATTCCATTCTTCAATGGTCACCGCGCCATTCGTGCCGGCGCGCAAGGACGGAATTTTCCGCGCAAAACGCAGCCAATCCGACGCACCGAGAATGCCGATAAACACCAACACCAGAGCAAACCTGGCCCACTGCGGCGAACGCCACGAAGATTGCTGTGCCACTTTACCCGCCAGCTCAAAGAGTCGCACCGCGCCATAAGCGGCGAGGAGCAAATAAAATGGAAACAGATGAAACATATAGCGCTCGACTTTTAACACAAAAAGGGTCGAGAGCAGCGCCAGGGGCACAACAAATAGTAACAAAAGATAAATGGCCGCTTGGCGCAATTCGGCAACGGCGATAACCACACCGATCAAAAAGAAGGCGGCAATGGTAAAATAAAAATTTGAAATCAAAAACCAGAAATAGTAAAACGGGTTTTGCACATAATCATATTTCGCCCAATTCGGGCTAAAACGCATGGCCTCACGCGCTTGTATGAGGATATCCGGCGCCAGTATGCCGATGCCGGCTACGCCTGCCAGCGACAGAATGAGCAAAACAACATACTTGCCAACCCGCGCGCTTTTTACGCCGTGCGCCATCAATCCACCGACAAGCATTAAACCGAAAAAGAGCAGCAGCGCCGGCAAGATGACGCCGCTCAACACTTGCAAATATGTTGCGGCGGCCAACGCCAGCGCGGCAATGGCCAACCACAAGACATCAAGATTCCAAGTTTGAAGCAAACGAATCCCGGATTTCTTTTCGCGCGTGCCTTCGAGGCCTTCATAAATGGCATAGGCTGCGAGCAAGAAAAAAAATTGAAACAGCGCGTACATGCGGCTGACACGCGACCAGCCGATATTAAACGGAGTGAAGGCTTGTAAAAATGCTGCGACCAGACCGACGCCAACATGGCGAAACAGACGCGTCGCCACAAAAAACATCAGCGGAATGCTCAACACCCCAAAGAGGGCGCCGGGCAAACGCGCACTAAATTCGCTGACGCCAAATATTGCGAACGAGTAGGAAACCAATTTGGTGAAAAGCAAGCTGCGTTGATACGGCAACCCCGACGGAAACACCGCGCCCTTACCTTCCAGCAACGCTTGGGCGGCGACGACATGATTCATTTCGTCCACCCAAAAACTCTGCCCGTTCAAATTCGCCAATCGCAAATACGCGCCACTGAGAATCACGCCGAGAAGAATTACGCCGGTAAAACTTTTAGACTGCCAATTCAATTGCACCCACGCTTTTCATAAACAGCCAAGAAAAAATTTGCAAGATACTTTTGGCAAGATAGTTTCTATAATAAGTTTGCCACAATGATCTTGCGAATAGGGTTTTTAAGGAATGTCCGATTTTTGACCATTAAAAACAAACCGCAGCGAGATAATTTTCGCCGCGGTTATTTTTGCAAACGATATGCCAGCTAAGGTTTTATTGCACTTGCGCCGCTACCGGCTCAACGGTGATCACAGCGGGCTTAAATTCACGTTTTGACATGAATCCGAAGCTCCAAGCGAACACAGCCGGAATGTACAGTGGCGACAATGTAACGAAAATGAGACACTTCGGTGTATCATTTTTGAACAGACGCCAAAAGGTGCGCAGCCAGCGGACAGCCGGTAAAATCAGGCTTAAAAATGGGTGGCGCACGAAGATGCGGCCGGGCAGGGTGGTCGTGCGGCGCGCTTCCGCGGAAGCTTGGCCGAGCGTGAATTGATGGCGAAAGAGTTTCGTGAAACCGACGCGGCTGAGATGCAGCACGCGAATTTTCGGGTCGAAATAAATTTTGCCACCCTTCTCAATCAGCGTCCAATTGAAGATCGTGTCTTCCGATGGAAAAATATCCGTGAAGCTCAAGCGGCGGTCGAAGAAAATCTGGCGGCGATACGCGATGCTGCACGTCGGAATGTTTTTCACGAAACCTTCCGGCATGCGCTCGGTCCACTCGTTGAACTCGATGAGATGGCTCACCCACGCGGTCGGGCTTTGCGGATAACCGTTGATGACACAGCCGCCGACGGCATCGGTCTCGTGCTGCTCAAAATTCGTGACGATGCGCTCGAGCCAATCCGAATCGGGCACGCAATCGGAGTCGGTGAACGCGACATACTTGCCGGTCGCGCGCATGACGCCGAGATTGCGCCCGCTGCCGGGATACGTTTGTCGCTCCAACCGAAACAGTCGCACGGACGGAAATTCTTTTTCGATAATGTCGCCGGTGCCGTCATTCGAGCTGTCCACGACGATCACCTCGAATGTATGTTTCGTTTTCTGCCCTAAAATCGCGCTGAGCGTCTCGCGAATCGTGCGCTTGGAATTGAAGGAGGGCACGATGGCGGAGATGATGATGGGGTTTTGTTGTGTCGAGGTTTTTGGTTGCTTCGTGTCGATTGTAGATTTTTTCATATTCAAGAAACTGATTTCATATTTGAAAGTCCTGAGCCAATCCGAGCCCAATTCTCATAAAATTTCTCGGTCTCATATTCACGTGGATGTAACCAAAAACTGATTTTACCATTTTTTCGCCTTTGTGAACCAAACGTCGAATCTCCTCTGGCGTCAAAATAAAACACTCCGGAGTTTCTTCAATCACTTTCCGGCAAACTATCACATAGTTGGCGAACAGGTTATCCAAATTGTTGCCTAAAGGCACCGGGCTGCGTCGCGACAACGATTTCACTTGAATCGTAAAGGTCCGCGAAGCGTCTTGGCTATACACCAAAATGTCGATGCCTTTTGCGTTTCGCGTTGTTGGCATGACATTCCAGCCAAATCGTGAAAGGCGATAGCAGACATAGTGTAATCCAATATTACCAACCGTCTGCTGCTTGAGGCTCATTTTTCTAATCCATCACAAATTATATTCTCAACTTTCTGACTTCGTGGTTTCAGGCTGTAAAAACAGGGTTGCGGCGGCAT